>NZ_JBSXNI010000042.1:181604-363209 GCF_056857555.1 Acinetobacter sp. L-24
CCAGTCACCCAAAATATACAGTTGGGTATTTTGATCTTGATACTCAGTTAATAAATCTAAAAACCCCCGAACAAGTCGAGGGTGATCAGGTGACAAATGTAAATCTGAGATAAACAGATAGATCACGAATCTTTTCCTTTTATTCCTCTCTAGATCCCTCATTCATATGAGGGATTTTCCATTACACCGTTTTAAAGCATCGCTTTAAAACTCATAAAGAACGGAGAGGACGTTTTTTATTCAGAAATGATTTTTGCAGATTCGATTACTACATTTTCTAGAGGAACGTCAGCGTGGTAGCCACGGTTGCCAGTACGTACGTTTTTGATTTCGTTCACAACGTCCATACCTTCAACGACTTTACCAAATACGGCATAACCCCAACCTTGAGCAGTTTTGCCAGAGTGGTTAAGGAATGAGTTGTTTTTCACGTTAATGAAGAACTGAGCAGAAGCAGAGTGCGGTGCTTGAGTACGCGCCATTGCAATCGTACCTTCGTCATTGGTCAAGCCGTTGTCTGCTTCGTTTTCGATCGCATCACGTGTTGCTTTTTCTTTGAAGTTTTCATCCATGCCGCCGCCTTGGATCATGAAACCATCAATAACACGGTGGAAAATTACGCCGTCATAAAAACCGTCACGTACGTATTCTAAAAAGTTAGCTACGGTTTTAGGTGCTTTTTCAGCATTGAGTTCTAGAACAATACGACCTTTATTGGTGTTTAATTCGACTTGAGGAAAACTCATTGTGTAATCTCCTGATCATGGACGAGTGCCATGGTTTTTTCTGAATGAGTGAAGCATAAGCAAACTACAATCGACAAGGCAAGTAAAAACATTATTTTCTTTGTTAAAAGCATAAAAATAATACCTTATTTATACGTTGATTTATCAAGGCATTTCAAATACTGCCAGACAGGGCGTTATATTCCCGACAGGCACGAATTGAATCATTTTCTGATTCCGTAAAGCGTTGATATTTTAGTTTTGGGCAGCTTACTGTATTTTCACTTTTTAAAATGAGTGAATTGAAATCAAATACCGTAGTTAGCGGTTGAGAGATTAATCACCTATAGTTAAACTAAGGAACTTTGATAATGAATATACGTACAGCTTGTACGATGAAATATTCGTTAATCCCTTTTTAACTTTAGAAGTGAATGATTGATCATGAAGCCAAATGATGTTGTGACATCTCTGCCCGAGAACCCGACCCAAAAGAACAATGCAGTCGATTCAGTGCAGCAGCAAGAACAACAACCAGGCTTGGACTTTGTACGTCAGGTCATTACCGATGATTTAGCCGCTGGTCGCGTTCAACAGGTGGTGACGCGTTTTCCGCCTGAGCCGAATGGCTATTTACATATTGGCCATGTGAAAGCAATTTGCTTGAACTTCGGAATTGCTGAAGAATTTAAAGGTGTGTGTAACCTGCGTTTTGATGATACCAATCCGGATGCCGAAGAACAGGAATATGTGGATGGTATTGCCAATGACGTGAAATGGCTGGGTTTCCAGTGGGAAGGTGAGCCGCGTTATGCATCAAGCTATTTCGATCGACTTTATACCTGGGCAGTTCAGCTGATTGAGCAGGGCGATGCCTATGTGGATTTGCAAAGCCCTGAAGAGATCCGTTTAAACCGTGGTAATTTCGTTGAGCCAGGTAAAAACTCGCCACAACGCGATGCAACGGTTGCAGAAAACCTGGAGCGTTTTGAGAAAATGCGCAGCGGTGAATATGCAGAAGGTCAGGCTGTATTACGTGCCAAGATCGATATGACGTCACCGAACGTGCATATGCGTGATCCGATTTTGTACCGTATCCTGCATTCAGCGCATCATCAGACTGGCGATAAATGGAAAATTTATCCAATGTATGACTATGCGCATCCACTTTCTGATGCGATTGAAGGCATTACGCATTCACTGTGTACTTTGGAATTCCAGGATCACCGTCCGTTCTATGACTGGGTGGTGGCAAAAGTTAAATCACCATCCGTGCCACGTCAGTATGAATCGAGCCGTTTGAATGTGGACTATACCATCACCTCAAAACGCAAATTGCGTAAGCTGGTTGAAGGTGGTCATGTAAATGGTTGGGATGATCCACGTATGCCAACTGTAGTGGGTATGCGTCGTCGTGGTTTCACACCTGAAGGTCTACGTGATTTCTGTCAACGTGTCGGTGTGTCGAAGGTTGATGGCAGTATCGTCGATGTAGCCATGCTGGAATACTGTATTCGCCAGTCTCTGGAAAATACCGCAGCTCGTGGTATGGCAGTGTTAAATCCATTAAAAGTGACTTTAACCAACTTGCCAGCCGATATGGACCTGACCCATTCACGTCATCCGAATGTCGATATGGGCGAGCGCGTTATTCCATTGACGACTGAGCTGTATATTGACCGTAAAGACTTTGAAGAAGAGCCACCAAAAGGCTTTAAACGTTTGATTCCAGGTGGTGAAGTCCGTTTACGTCATGCCTATGTGATCAAATGCGACGAAGTCATTAAAGATGAAAATGGCGAAGTGGTTGAGCTGAAATGTTCGATTGATCCTGAAACTTTGGGTAAAAATCCTGAAGGTCGTAAGGTCAAAGGTGTGATTCACTGGGTATCTGCGACAAAAGGCGTTCCTGCAGAAGTGCGTATTTACGACCGTCTGTTTACGGAGTCTGATCCAGAAGTGGGTGATGACTTCTTGGCAAACCTGAACCCTGAATCATTGAAGGTGGTTCAGGCCGTGATTGAGCCTGCATTAGCGCAAGCTCAGCCGGAGGATCGTTTCCAGTTTGAGCGTGAAGGTTATTTCGTGGCAGATCAATATGATCATTCCAGCGAAAAACCGGTATTTAACCGTATTCTGGATCTTAAGGACAGCTTTAAACCAGGCAAATAAGCTGGTTTAAGTCAGAATGTAAAAAGCCCAACTCTGGTTGGGCTTTTTCAATACAGCAGGGAAAATTGCATGATTGTGCGTGATAAGAATAATAGTTTGGGGTTACTGTTTGCCTGGCAGGGAACGATTCTGCCCAAGGTGCTGCCCGCATTAATCTTGGTGGTTTTTATTTCCGCTTTGCTGGTGTATTTGAGTCAGGCGCATTTCGTGAGCCTTCCTGCTGTCCCGGCAATTGGCTTTACCATCTTTGGTGTCATTCTCTCGATTTTTTTAAGTTTTAGAAATACAGCCTGCTATGATCGCTGGTGGGAAGGTCGTAAGCTTTGGGGTGCGTTGATTGCAACCACGCGTCATTTATGCCGCGACAGCCATGTGCTAGATAATCAAACCCGTGAAATGTTGCTGTATCGCATGATGCTGTTTACCCATTTGTTACGTGACCGGTTGAGACAGCAAACGCCCAGTATTCAGGATTATCAGGCGACTACCGGTTTTGAACCTAAATCATTTGAGCAATTGTCCATGCAAATCAATCCTTCACAATGGGTGCTGGAACAGATGCAAAAAGAGCTGGTGCAGCAATATAAGCAGGGTAAGATCAGCGATATTATTTATAACAACCTGAATCAGCACACTGTGGCTTTGGGAGATATTCAGGCTGGTTGTGACCGGATTTTGTCAACGCCATTGCCATTTTCTTATTCGGTGCTGTTGCATCGTGCGGTTTATTCTTTTTGCTTTATCCTGCCTTTCAGTTTGCAGGCGAATTTGGGACTGTGGACACCAATTTTAGTGGGATTGATTGGTTATATGCTACTCGGGCTGGACGAGCTCAGTGCGGAGCTGGAAGAACCCTTTGGCCTACAGGACAACGATCTGCCGCTAGATTCAATTGTACGACTAGTAGAGCGGGAAACTCTAAGCTCTTTAGGTAAAGCACTACCTGAGGCGATTCAAGCCAGAAAAGGCTATTTAACCTGATTCCTTATCTGAATCTTCAAAATGTAAACACGAACTTAAAATTTCTTGCTCACAAAAAATCATCGGCAGGCTGAGCTTTAAATTAACGATGTTTAAGATTGGTCAGGTCTGACACTTTAGTTTTAGCCTGATCTTGCAATTCACGGTATTGTTGCAAACGCAGATTGGCTTTATCTCTGAGCTTCTTCTTGATGTACAGCGCCAATGCGAAACTGGTGGTGGTCAGGGTCAGGAACATGCTGTTCATAAAACTCATCATCGAGCTGATATAACCAATCGTGGTCAGACGATTCATCATATAAATCACTTGCGGGCTGCTTTCTACGCCGGTAATGGCCCAGGTACACAAATGTTCGCAATTATTAATAATCAAATGATAGTTATTTTCATGCATTCTGGATCGCATGCGGCGCACCACTTTACGACCTTTATATTTTGCTGAGTCATAATGCTGCATATGAATCGGTTTGCCATGACTGAATTTTTCAATCGAGGTGATTTCAATGGGGCGTTTCTTGAATAAATGCGCAAAGCCGGAATAATGAATGACACGACCACGTCCGGCGTAAATCCCATGATGGGTATAACCGAAATGTTTAACCATAAGGTGTGCGCCTATGGGAAACCGTTTAGTCTGTTGCATATCAGAATTAAGCCATTTAAAAAGCATTGTCGTTTAATAGGAAGTGTACTGTGTTTTGCTAAATTAATCGATGCCTTGCCTGAGTTTCAGATCAGAATTGAAGAGTTATTAAGCCAAATTTAAAGGGATTTAAAGAAAGCAGAATTTAGAACATATTCTTCTGATAAAGGTTTTAAATAGCCTAAGCAAGCCTTAACATTTCTTCAAATCAAAGGGGATCAAATGAGTTGTTTAGAGTTTTCCTGCCTGATCCCTGAAGCTTTTAAAGTTGAAGTTAATAAACTATGCTGAAATAGAGAAGACCAAACCCTTAAACTAAACTTTCAAGCATAAAAAAGCACCTGACTACGCAAGTGCTTTCTTTATACGGCTGTAACCTTGGCCGATTACTGCAATGGCAAGTGCTGAAGTTCATTCAGTTCTTTGCGGCTATAGCCGCGAGATACAAGAACCTTTTTAATTCCGATGATGATTTCTTCATCAGTAGCTTTAGAAAGTGCTTCAAGAAGCTGTTCATTTGTCTTGCAAGAGCAATCATTTTCAACACAAGCAATTTGATTCTTGTGTTCATTGTGTTGTTCATTAGAAAACAACTTTTGCCAAAAACTCATAGAGCCTTCATACAACAACCTAACATAGAGTGAAATATAGCCAATTAAATAAATAAAGCAATAGGACCTATGTGATAAAAGCAGCAGTCAGGCTAGAAAATTTCCGATTGAAGCCTAAAGGTCTAACGATATTTCTTGCTGTACAAGTCAATATTTATTATTAAATACATGATTTATAGTATAAAAAATGGAGCTTCAAAAAGCTCCATTTTTGTAACAATATAATAAATTGAAACAAATTCTTTATACTTTTTCCAACAATACACCCGTTTCAACATGATGTGTATACGGGAACTGGTCAAACATGGCGAACTTGCTGATTCTATGCGTTTGAGACAACTGTTTCAGATTGTCATATAAGGTATCTGGATTACAAGAAATGTAAATAATACGCTGGAAACGCTGTAACAGTTTCAGCGTTTCATCATCAATACCAGCACGCGGTGGATCGACAAATACCGTATCAAAATCATAAGTCGAAATGTCAATTTGTGCTTCCTGCAAACGACGGAAAACACGTTCGCCATTATAGGCTTGAGTGAATTCTTCGGCAGACAGACGCGCAACCTGAATATTTTCAATCTGGTTCTGCTCAATATTCCACTCAGCTGCATAAACTGAAGATTTGGCTAATTCAGTGGCCAAAACACGGCGGAATTTGGTCGAAAGCGGCAGGGTAAAGTTCCCATTGCCACAGTAGAGTTCCAGCAAATCTTTATCTGATTGTTCCGCTGCATCACATGCCCATTCCAGCATTTTTTGACAAACTTGTGCATTGGGCTGGGTGAAGCTGCTTTCGATCTGCTTATATTTATAGTGACGATCAAAAACAGACAGTTCTTCCACCACATATTCATCAGTCAGGACGAATTTCTGGCCACGGCTTCGGCCAATCAGTTTAATATTCAGTTTTTCCGCCAGTGCTTTTGCTGCAGGTTCCCAGCTTTCATCCAGCTTGCGGTGATAAATCAGGGATACCAGAACCTGACCACTTAACGTCGCCAGAAAATGGACTTCAAATAAACGATGACCCAGATTGGCATCTGCCTTGAATGCTGCCAGTAGTTGCGGCATCAAGTTATTAATACTGCGGTCTGCAATTGGAAACTCATCAATACGAATCACTTTTTTATTGTTGTTTTCGTCACGTTCGAACATGGCATAAAACAGATCATCTTCAGTATGCCAGATCCGGAATTCAGCACGCATGCGGAAATATTTTTCAGGAGACTGGAATACTTCTAAAGCAGGTGGTTGATATTCGGCAAACTGAGCGCTGATGCGTTCAATTTTGGCTTCAAGTTGTTGCTGATAAGATGAAGTCATATGCAGTAAGAAATCGCAAATATTTTAAAGCGCAAATGGTAGCAAAAAATTGCCGATCTGCCTAAGCCTATTGTAGTCAAGCCGCTTTAAAAGCTGCATAAAAAAGACCAAACCTTCTGAGGAGAGAGGTTTGGCCATAAAGAGGAAAGATTTAAGCTAAAAATGCTGAGATGATTGGACTGATTTAGAGATTATCCATCGTCATCAAGCTGGCATTGCCGCCTGCCGCCGCCGTATTGATACTGATCGCGCGTTCAATCACAAATCGCTCGACCGGAATATCATAGTTGCCCGAACTTAAATGGGTGATACCAATAATTGGACCTTGGCGTGTTGCAATGCGTTTCTGCAAGTCAATCAGTTCAGTAGTGTCACCATGATGCAGGACGGCCTCAAATACACCTGTTTCAATATCCCGGACCACTTTAAATTGCTTGCTAACCGCGGCTGGCATGGTTGGTAAATATTTCAGAATAAAAGTATTGTTTGCCAGTACCGCAGGACGACTGCCAACCGATAAAATCGCCAGAATTTGCTGAATCTGGTCTTGATCCCTATGTGCTAACGAGAGAACGCTTTCACGTGGCAAGATCATGTATTGATTTTCCTCGCCAGTTGGGCCTTGCAGGCTAAAGCTTTGACCAGTCGCAATTTGCATAGGCGCTTTTAAAGATAAAGTTGGGAAAGTTTTAGCTACCCAGGCTTTAAACTCCTGAACAAGTTTATGTTCAACAAGTGCTGGCTCAGCTTGAGCTGCATAAGGCTGAGCCAGTTTTTTCTCGGATACTTGATGCATTAAACGATAGATATACAACGGGCCACCCGCTTTCGGGCCGGTGCCGGACAGACCTTCACCACCAAAAGGCTGGACGCCCACGACCGCACCAACGATATTGCGGTTGATATACAGGTTGCCGACTTCCGCTCGTGCAATCACGGTTTGCATGGTTTCATCAATACGCGTGTGCAAGCCCATGGTCAGGCAATAACCCTTGCTGTTGATCTGATCTAACAACTGTTCCAGTTCGCCATATTTATAGCTGATCAGATGCAGTACCGGGCCAAACACTTCACGTTCCAGATCATCCAGATTTGGCAGTTCAATCAGGGTTGGTGCAATGAATGTTCCTGGAGTTAATTCAGTCTGGTCCTGATTAAACATCAACTGATGAACTGTATGACCTTTGCTGCGCATCTGCTCAATATGCTTTTGGATATTTTGCTGGGCTTCTGCATCAATCACTGGACCAATATCGGTTTTCAGCAAGACCGGATTGCCAACGCGCAACTGTTGCATGGCACCTTTGAGCATGTTGCGAACAGCCTCCAGATTATCCTCTTGCACACAAAGGACACGCAGGGCAGAACAGCGCTGACCGGCACTGTCATAGGCAGAGCTCACAACATCCAACACCACCTGTTCAGTCAATGCAGATGAATCCACAATCATGGCATTTTGACCACCAGTTTCAGCAATCAGGGTGACGCTTTCTCCAAACTGGTTTATTCGTTCTGCCACGGTTTTTTGTAGAATTTGGGCGACCTCGGTGGAACCGGTAAACATGATGCCCTGAATACGTGGATCTGCACTGAGCTGTGCACCAATGGTTTCACCACGGCCCGGCAATAGCTGTAACACATCCTGCGGAATGCCGGCTTCCCATAAAATCTGTACGGCTTGTGCTGCAATGAGCGGTGTTTGTTCAGCCGGTTTGGCAATCACGGTATTGCCAGCGACCAGCGCTGCTGAAATCTGACCGGTAAAAATCGCCAGCGGGAAGTTCCATGGACTGATACATAGTACAGTACCTAAAGGCTGGATCTGTACATTGTCACTGAGATCCAAAACTTGAGCTGCATAGTAACGCAAGAAATCTACCGCCTCACGTACTTCGGCAATCGCATTGGCATAGGTTTTACCTGCTTCGCGAGAAAGAAGAACCATGAGCGGAAGCAAACGCTGTTCCATCAGTTCTGCGGCTTTATTCAGGCAGGCAGCAC
Organism: Acinetobacter sp. L-24; assembly: GCF_056857555.1. Next base: position 190,064 of record NZ_JBSXNI010000042.1, read on the forward strand.
GCTCATTTTTTGGCAGATTGGCCCAGAAACTTTGTGCATTAACTGCTTGAGTGAGTGCAATTTCGGCCTGTTCAGAAGTTGCTTCATAGACTGTGCCGACCACATCCTGATGGTGTGCTGGATTGATCACTGGAACTGCATGGGGCGTATCCACGCTGCTAAATGCCGTTCCCATAGCAGCTGACTGAAATTGCGTATTTGCCAGACTGGATGCGACTTCATTTAAAATACTGAGTTCAGCATCATTGGCCAAATCGAGTCCTGAAGAGTTCAATCGTGCATCGGTATAAAGATCTTGCGGATAGGGAATCTGGGGATGCTTGGCACCCATCACGCCTTCTTGTTTTGATGCCTTTAAAATGGTTTGCTGTGGATTTTCAATCAAATCTTCAATTTTCAAGGTTTTGTCAGCAATACGATTGACGAAGGAGGTATTGGCACCATTTTCCAGTAAGCGGCGCACCAGATAAGCCAGCAAGGTTTCATGATTGCCGACGGGCGCATAGATCCGGCATGGTACACCGAGTTTATTTTTCGATGGATCGCCCACGACATTTTCATACAGTGGTTCGCCCATGCCATGCAGACATTGGAACTCATATTGGCCGGCATAATACTGCTCAGGTTGTGCCAGCTGATAGATCGTCGCTACCGTTTGTGCATTGTGAGTGGCAAATTGTGGGTAGATATAATCCGGTTCAGCCAACAGCTTACGCGCACAAGCAATATAAGACAGATCCGTATGCACCTTACGAGTAAATACCGGGTAATCCGACATTCCATCAATTTGGGCTTTCTTGATTTCGCTGTCCCAATATGCGCCTTTGACCAGACGAATCATCAAGCGTTTCTGGCTGCGCTTCGCCAGATCAATGATGTAATCCACCACATAGAAGCAGCGTTTTTGATAGGCTTGAATCACAAAGCCAATGCCTTTCCAGTCCTGCAGTTGCGGTTCAAAACACAGGCGTTCTAACAGTTCCAATGAAATCTCAAGGCGATCGCTTTCTTCAGCATCGATATTTAAACCAATATTGTACTGCTTGGCCAAGACTGCGAGTTTAAGTACTTTTGCATAGAGCTCATCATGCACGCGATCCATTTGCGAACGCTGATAACGGGGGTGCAGCGCAGAGAGTTTGATAGAAATGCCAGGCCCGTCATAAACATCCTTATCCTGCGAAGATTGACCAATGGCATGAATGGCTTGCTGATAATCCTGATAATAACGTTCAGCATCCGGATCGGTCAGTGCAGCTTCACCCAGCATGTCATAGGAATAGCGAAAGCCTTTTTCTTCCAGCGGCTCCGCATTTTTCAGGGCTTCATCAATGGTTTCACCCGTAACAAACTGCTCGCCCATCATGCGCATGGCAACATCGACGGCCTTACGGATAATCCCGCGACCACTGCGTGCCAAAAGGCCAGTTAATAAACTAGACAGGCTTTTTTGCTGTGGGGTTTCCATCAGCTTGCCGGTCAGCATCAGTCCCCAGGCTGCTGCATTCACAAACATCAATTGGCTCTGGCCCAAATGTTCTTTCCAGTTACCTTGATTGATTTTGTCACGGATCAGCAAGTCACGTGTGGCTTTGTCCGGAATCCGCAGTAAGGCTTCTGCCAGACACATCAGGGCAATGCCTTCCTGAGAAGATAAAGAAAATTCCTGCAATAAGCCTTGGACAATACCGGCTTTCCCAGTGGAACTTTTGCGTTCACGTAAGGAATGTGCGAGATCAAAGGCAAGCGCCTGAATCTTGTCACTCATCTCGGAAGAAATTTCACTATGGGCCAATAACTCTTCGACGCATTCAGTTTCTGCACGACGCCATACCGTATTAATACGTTCTTCGTATTGGTTTTTGTGTTTAAATTCAGCAATATAATTTGAGTGCTGGGCTGAATCTAAAATTGAATCTGGGCGGAGAGTGGTTGGCATAGTGACTTCCTGTACTGCGTCAATCAGTTCTTTGAGGTGAATGAGTTTTAATCTATAATCACAGAATATTTGACGAATATCTCACTATAGTTTTCGATTTTTTTAGAGAATAATTCTAATGCCAAGTCCTTATTTGAACCTTGACCGTATAGATATTCGTATATTGGGTTTATTGCAATCCGATGCCAAGCTATCCAATATCAAACTGGCTGAACTGGTCAATTTATCGCCTACAGCAGCCTTGGCGCGTGTACAAAAGCTGACCCGGGAAGGTTTTATTGTGGGCTATGAAGCGCGCCTCAATCCAGTCATGTTGAATAATGGTTTTGTGGTCTTTGTTGAAATTTTATTGGATAAAACCACGCCGAATGTTTTAGATGAATTTTCCCATGCTGTGCGGCAGATTCCTGAAATTATCGAGTGTCATATGATCAGTGGCGGGTTTGATTTCGTGGTAAAAATCCGCTGTGCCAATATGGATGAGTTCCGGAAAATCTCTGGTCAGATCTTGTGGCAATTGCCCGGAATTAAAGAAACGCGCAGTTATCCGGTGATGGAAGTGATTAAAGAAAGTCAGCAGATCCATCTGAAAATGCCGGGAAAAGCCAAGTAATTTTCAAGAACTTCATTTGTGAATCTAAGAAACATAAAAGGGACGATTAAGTCCCTTTTATGTGCAAGAAAAAAGGTGATTATTTTTTCATTTCTGCCATTTCTTTTTGATACTCGGCTTTAGCCATTTCAAAGCGTTTGACCACATCAGCACTCGGTGCTTTATCCAGCAGGCTGACGATGATAATGCTGAGGGTGGCCAGAATAAAGCCTGGAATGATCTCATACAGACCGGTATCACCCATATAATTTTTCCAGACAATTACAGTCATGGCACCAACCACCATACCCACAATTGCGCCGTTGAGGGTCATTCGTTTCCAGAATAGCGACAAGATAATCAGCGGGCCAAATGCAGCACCAAAGCCCGCCCAGGCATAAGCCACCAGACCCAAAACCTTACTGTTCGGATTAATCGCCAGTGAAATGGCAATTAGGGCAATCACCAAGACCATGCCGCGACCGACCCAGATCAGTTCTTTTTGTGAAGCATTTTTACGCAGGAAACTCTTATATAAATCTTCGGTCAGGGTGGTTGAGCAGACCAGAAGCTGACAGCTCAAGGTGCTCATGATTGCTGCCAGAATCGCAGCCAGAATGATTCCGGCAATCCAAGGATTAAACAGAATTTTGGTCAACTCCATAAATACCGTTTCAGGGTTTTGATTGACCACCGAGGCCAATGCGGGATTGACACTGAAGTAGGCAATACCGATATAACCGGCAGCCACTGCACCGCCTAGGCATAGAATCATCCAGGTCATGCCAATACGGCGCGCAGCAGGAATGGTTTTGACCGAATCTGCTGCCATAAAACGCACCAGAATATGCGGCTGACCAAAATAACCCAAGCCCCAGGCCAGACTGGAAATAATCGCAACGGTGCTTAAACCTTCAAGCATACTGGAGGCATGTGGGCGAGCCGATTCAAGGATGACACTCACTTGCTGGCTGTTGTCGCCCAGGGCCAAGAAGGTAATGATCGGAGTCAGCAATAAGGCAAAAATCATCAAACCGGCCTGAAATGTATCGGTCCAGCTGATCGCCAAAAAGCCACCAATACAAACATAGAGAATCGTCGCCATCGCACCAATCACAAGCGCTGTGGTGTAATCCCAGCCAAACAGGCTTTCAAACAGACGTGCACCCGCGACCATGCCCGAAGCACAATAAATAGCAAAGAACACCAGAATCACCAGGGCAGACAAGACCCGTAAAATGCGTTTACGGTCGGAAAAACGGCTGGTGAAATAATCCGGCAAGGTCAGGGCATTGTTCTGATATTCAGTATGGGCACGCAGTCGACCTGCCACCAGTAACCAGTTCAGCCATGCACCGATAATCAAACCGATTGCAATCCAGGCTTCTGACAGGCCAGACAGGTAAATGGCTCCCGGAAGACCCATCAACAGCCAGCCACTCATATCCGATGCGCCCGCTGAAAGTGCAGTGACCACACTGCCCAGACTCCGTCCACCTAGAATATATTCGTCAAAATTGGAGGTGGCACGATAAGCATATAAACCGATTGCAATCATGGCGATAATATAAAACATGAAGGTAATCAGGGTGGGGTTTAAATAAGTCATAGGCAGGTCATCCTGTAAATATGGAAATCATCGTCCAAGATGATTTTTTGTACTGAGATCGCAAGGAGGTGATTCAAGCATGGTTTAAAAATTACACTCTGTAACAATTACACAGCTTTTATGTATACCTATTGTAAATAGAGTAGTAATTCACTGAAATTGAATTAGGAATAACTTAAGCGGATAAAAGGCAATACGACGTCGAATTCAGGGGAAAAGTGGAAATTTTGAATAAATAATGAAAATATTTGAATTTTAGCTAACTGCTTACACAATCTTACAAAACTCACAGCTTTAGCGTATTGGTAATAAATCGTAGCAAATCTAGGTTAAAGTCTTCCTATTAGGCCTGTATTTGTTTGCTCATATTAATGTCACACCAAATACGGTGCATCGCCAAGAGTATTTTTTAGTGGACAATATGCTTCAAATCGAACCGACCCGCATTGAACGTGATTTATTGGGGGAAAAACAAATCCCGTTGCATAGCTATTATGGGATTCATACCTTACGTGCCATCGAAAATTTTAAGATTTCCGGATTGGCGGTGGGGCAACAAACGCATTTTATTCGTGCTTTGGCTCAAGTGAAAAAAGCTTCGGCACAGGCCAATCTGCATTTCCAGAAACTGTCCGAGCAGACCAGTACTGCCATTCAGAAAGCTTGTGATGAATTGATTCAGCATCCGGAAGCGTGGCAAGCGGCATTTCCACTCGATCCTTATCAGGGCGGTGCCGGAACCTCCATCAATATGAATGCCAATGAGGTGATTGCCAATATTGCACTTGAAATGTCGGGCCATCAGAAAGGTGATTATCACATTCTGCATCCGAATGATCATGTGAATACTTCGCAATCGACCAATGATGTCTATCCAACGGCTTTGCGTCTGGCGACCTATAGCAGTCTGGATGAATTGTTGAGCGTGCTTAAAGCATTGATTGACTGTATCGATCATAAAGCTGCCGAATTTGAATATGTCATCAAGATGGGACGTACCCAGTTACAAGATGCCGTGCCGATGACTATGGAACAGGAGTTCCGGGCATTTGCCACCTTATTAAAAGAAGACCTGAAGCTGATTGGACAGATGCGACAGTTATTGCTGGAAGTCAATTTAGGCGCCACCGCCATTGGGACCGGGGTGAATACACCGCCGAGCTATGCCAAGCGGGTGGTGGAAATCTTGGCGCACCTGACAAGTTTGCCTTTAAAAGGTGCAGCAGATTATGTCGAGGCGACCAGCGATTGTGGCGTCTTTATTATTTTGTCGAGCAGTTTAAAACGTCTGGCAGTGAAACTGTCCAAAATCTGTAATGACTTGCGCTTGCTCAGCTCGGGGCCACGTACCGGGCTGGCTGAAATCCGTTTGCCTGAGTTACAGGCAGGTTCTTCGATCATGCCGGCAAAAATCAATCCGGTGATTCCCGAAGTTGTGAATCAGATTGCCTTTCGGGTGATTGGTAACGACTTAACCATTACTATGGCTGCGGAAGCCGGGCAGCTACAATTGAATGTCATGGAACCTGTGATTGCCGTGGCGATGAATGAATCAATTCAGTTATTGACCCAAGGTATGCAAACCCTAAATCAGAAATGTATTACTGGTATTCAGGCCAATGAACAGATTTGTTTAAGTTCCGTCATGCGCAGTGTCGGGATTGTGACCTTGCTTGAACCGATTCTGGGACATGCCAAGTGCGATGAAATCGGCAAACAATGTATGCGCGAAAATAAAACTGTGCCGCAAGTGGTGTTGGAGCTGGGCTTATTAAGTGCAACGCAATTAGAAGAAATCTTTGCGTTTGAAAATTTGGTGTCTGAAATTCCTTCAGCAGAGAATCAGCTCGAACAGGTTTCTTAACAGAACCGGAGCTGTTAAATCATCTGAAACAGCGAATCGCTGCTATTTTGATAATTTGCCTCAAGTTCAGGATGTGGATTTGAGGCATTTTCATCTAGACTAGAGCAAGAACTATATTTGGCTAGGTAAATGGCAATGTTTGATAAAATCAGTGCATTATTTAAAAGTAATAAACCGACTGCTGCACAGCTATATCTAGAAGAGCAGAATATCCAGTATGTAGAAGGGACTGGTTATATCGTCGATGATATTCAACTCAATCAGGAGTGGGGTGCACGATTAGAGTATTTGTCGAATCGGCGTTTAAAACAGTTTGATGATTTAAAAGCGTTATATGATACCGCGATGCTGATCAATGAAAAAATTGATCTGGAAATTGCCCATCAGCGTTTTAATGCGACTTTAGGCAATACTGAAGAGAATCTGCTGCAATTTAAAATGATCCTTAAGAAGTTAAATGATTATTATCGTAACTTTCTGCGCGATCAAAAATAAGCTGCAAAAGTGGCTTAAAATCGAAGTATATGGATGTGGCAAGACTGCATAAAAATAACAAAATATCCTGAGATCATCGTGCTAGTATAAGCCTCAGGTTATTTAGACTTTAAAGCTATATCCATGTTCCAACAAGAAATTTCCCAACTCAATTTACCACAGCTCAAAGCAGGCGAGAAACGCTGGTTAGGCAATCTGCAAGGTTCCTCAACTGCATTATTGCTTAAAGAAATCGTGCAGCAGCAATCGCGTTTATTTATCGTGATTGCACGTAATAATCAGCATTTGGGTCAACTGGAAAGTGAACTGGAATTTTATGGGGTTAAACCCACGATTTTTCCAGATTGGGAAATCTTGCCTTATGACCGTCTCTCCCCCCATCAGGATATTGTCTCGGAACGTCTGGCAATCTTATCCAATATGCCAAAAACTGGCGTACTGTTGCTGTCCGCCTCAACTTTGGCACAACGTGTGGCGCCGACCTCATGGATTCTGGGTGAGCATTTCGATATTCATGTCGGTCAGAAATTTGATCTGGAACAACAAAAGAAAAAGCTGATTCAGACCGGTTATCATCTGGTCGATACCGTCTATGATCCAGGTGAATTCGCGGTACGCGGCAGTATCATGGATATCTACGCATCGGGACAGGAAGCACCGATTCGGATTGACCTGTTTGATGATGAAATTGAAAGCCTGAAATTTTTCGATGCCGAAACTCAGCGCACCACGCAAAGTTTGCAGCAGTTTACCGTATTGCCGGCACAGGAATTTCCGCTCAAGGAAGGTCGTGCCACTTTCCGTGACCGCTATGCCGAATTTTTCCCGACCGCGAATCCAAAGAAAAACCCGATCTATCAGGATGTGATGGATGGCATAGTCTCGCCGGGAATCGAGTTTTATTTGCCCTTGTTTTTCAGCGCGGAAGCCATGCAAGGCCAAAGTTCACTGATTTCGTACCTACCAAAGAATGGCATTGTCATTACAGATAAGGCTCTGGACGAAAGTCTCAGCCAGTTTTGGCAAGATGTGGTGCGCCGTTATGAAGATCGTCGCCACAATGTCGACCAACCGATCATGCCGCCTGAAAGCCTGTTTTTTCAGACCAATCAGGTGCTGGAGCAGCTGAACCAGTTTGCACGCATCATTGCCGCACAAACGCCTTTTGACCAAAAAGCTGGAGTATTGAATCTTGATACCCAGTTGCCACCACGTTTGCCCGTAGATCCGAAACGTGAAAAACCGTTTCATGAAGTTAAAAAATATATTGATCAGGCCAATCATCCGGTACTGCTGGTGGCTGAAAGTGCTGGACGCCGGGAAAGTCTTAAAGACGCCTTAAGGCCAAGTCTGGGTGATATTCCAACAGTTGAAAATTTTGATAGTTTTATTCAATCTCTGTATGCAATTGCCATTACCAATGCGCCTTTAGAGCGTGGTCTGGTATTGACTGATCGCATCAGCGTAATTTCTGAAAATCAGCTGTATGAACATCGGGTAGTACAGCGCCGTAGAAAACGTCAGCAGGAAGTTTCGGAAGAGTTTCTGATTCGCAGCTTGACCGAGCTGACCATGGGCGCACCTGTGGTGCATATCGACTACGGCGTTGGACGTTATGCTGGTCTGGTCACCTTAAGTATTGATGATCAGGATCACGAATTTTTGCAGCTGGATTATGCGGATGCCGCCAAAGTGTATGTGCCGGTGACCAATCTGCATTTAATCAGCCGGTATAGTGGTGGTGATCCGGATCTGGCACCGTTACATAAGCTCGGTACAGATGCTTGGAATAAAGCCAAACGTAAAGCACTGGAACAGATTCACGATGTCGCGGCCGAATTGCTGCATATTCAGGCACGGCGTTCTTCTAAGCCTGGAATCAGTTTTGAAGTCGATCAAAGCCTGTATATGCAATTTGCCAGTGGCTTTGCCTATGAAGAAACACTGGATCAGGCCAATGCGATTGAAGCGACGTTGCATGACATGCAGCAGGCCAAGCCGATGGATCGACTGGTGTGTGGTGATGTGGGTTTCGGTAAGACAGAAGTCGCAATGCGTGCCGCATTTGTTGCAGTACAGAATAACCGGCAGGTGGCGATTCTGGTACCGACCACTTTGCTGGCACAGCAGCATTATGATTCATTCAAAGACCGCTTCGCCGATTGGCCAGTCCGGATTGAAGTGCTGTCACGTTTCGGCTCTTCCAAAGCACATACCAAGACCATTGACGACCTGATTGAAGGTAAAGTCGATATTGTGATTGGTACACATAAGATTTTGCAGGAAAATGTTCAGTTTAAGAATCTTGGCTTGATGATTGTCGATGAAGAGCATCGTTTCGGGGTGCGCGACAAGGAACGAATCAAGGCCATGCGTGCCGATGTCGACATGCTGACACTGACTGCAACTCCAATTCCACGGACACTGAATATGGCCTTTAGTGGCATGCGTGATCTGTCGATTATCGCCACACCGCCGGCACGCCGTCTTGCGGTGAAAACCTTTGTGCAGGAACATACCGATGACACCATTAAAGAAGCGATTCTGCGTGAATTGCTGCGCGGTGGTCAGGTTTATTTTCTGCATAATGAAGTTGATACAATCGATCGTGCCGCCGAGCATATCCGTAAACTGGTGCCGGAAGCGCGGGTGATTGTGGCCCACGGACAGATGCGTGAACGTGAACTGGAGCAGGTGATGCAGCAGTTCTATCACAAGGAATACAATGTTCTGGTATGTTCGACCATTATTGAAACCGGGATTGATGTTCCGAATGCCAATACCATTCTGATTGAACGTGCTGACAAGCTGGGCCTGGCACAATTACATCAGCTACGCGGACGTGTAGGACGCTCACACCATCAGGCTTATGCCTACTTAATGGTGCCGTCTTTAAAAGCCTTAAAAGGTGATGCAGAAAAACGTCTGGATGCCATTCAGCGTGCTTCGACCTTGGGTGCCGGTTTTATGCTGGCAACCGAAGATCTGGAAATTCGCGGCGCAGGTGAGTTACTAGGTGAGCAGCAGAGTGGTTCGATGCAGGCCATTGGTTATAGCCTGTATATGGAAATGCTGGAAAAAGCCACCAAAGCCATTCAAAAAGGCAAAACGCCAAACTTCGATGCACCATTGTCATTGACTGCCGAAATTACCCTGCATATGCCAGCGTTGATTCCAGATGAATATCTGGGTGATGTCCATCAACGTCTGTTGTTCTATAAACGCATCAGTAATACTGATACCCAGGAAAAACTGGACAATATCCGGATGGAATTGATCGATCGTTTTGGTATACCGCCGCAACCGGTCAAACAGCTCTTTTCTGTACATCAGATTCGATTGAAAGCCGAACAGCTTGGTATTACTAAAATTGATATCAGCAGTCAGGGCGGGCATATTGAATTTGCGCCGGATACTCCAGTTCAGGCCATGACGATTATCCAGATGATGCAGAAAAGTCCGACCTATTTCCGGATGGATGGCGGTCAACGTCTGAAAGTGATGGTGATGCTGGAAGACTATCAAAAGCGGATTCAGTTTATACAGGATTTACTGGACAGTCTGCTTAAAGAATTGCACTGATTTTATTCGATTAAATCAGCCTGAAAATTCAGTTTGGATTTCATTTTCCAATGAAGTTTGCAGGAACAACAGGCTTGATTTTTTTAATGAATTGTTTACAGTAATTGTTGTGATGTGCTTCGCAACAAATCATGAGAATTTGTCTTTAAACACATTGCTTTCAATATTCAGCTTCAGTTGGATATGTTAGTATTAGCCATCATTCTAATTTTGCATCATTTATAAAGATATGTTTAGTTTGCATCCACAACTTGCTCAAGATACGTTTTTTGTAGGCGACTTTCCTTTGTCAACATGTCGTTTGATGAATGATATGCAATTTCCCTGGCTCATTCTGATTCCACGTGTGCCGGGTGTCTCTGAATTATATGAATTGAGTCAAGCTGACCAAGAGCAGTTTTTAAGAGAGTCAAGCTGGTTATCAAGCCAGCTGGCACGTGTTTTCCGTGCAGATAAAATGAATGTAGCAGCGCTGGGTAATATGGTGCCGCAATTGCATTTTCATCATGTAGTTCGTTATCAGAACGACGTTGCATGGCCGAAGCCTGTTTGGGGTACACCTGCTGTTCCTTATAGCAGTGAAGTATTGGCACATATGCGTCAAACCTTAATGCTGGCTTTACGTGGTCAGGGCGACATGCCATTTGACTGGCGCATGGACTAATCAGTCAAGGCATTCCGAGAACCATGAACAGTTGCGGACTTCAGGGAGTGAGTGAGTGCAATTAGACGACTGGATTCAAAAAGAACCCCATCAGTTTGAGTATTTCCATCGCATGATGGGATACATCATGCTGTCTGTGGTTCTGGTCGTCTTTCATTACACTGAACCAGATACCCAGTATCAGCTTTTTGTTCCATTTTTTTTGTTTCTGGTTTTGCTAATTACACCGAAACTATCTCGCTGGCTGATCTATCGTCATGATTATCACATCCGGCGTAATATTCTTTTCCTGATTGATGTCATTGTCATTTCGGTGGTTTTGGCGGCCGTGCATCTGGACTTGGTCTTGTCCTTGCTGGGTTTGGTCGCAGTGCTCTATACCGCGATCAGCAATAAAATTTCATTTATGATGGCATCTCTAGCCAGCCTGATCGGGATTACGCTTTTTTATCTGGCCAATATTCTGGTCTTTGGGTTTAATAATTATTTCGAACCGACCAGCAGTGAGTTGACCGTTTTAGGCTTTATCTGTCTGATTACCTATTTTGGTGTCGGAAGTTTTTATCAAAGTGGTCGTGTGCAATACATGACCCAGAAAAAAGACCATTATTTCGAACAGATGAACCGTTATATGGAATTTGCCAATCAGCTGAGTCGCTATGCGCCCGTGCAGTTGTGGCAATCCATTATGAAAGGTGAATCTGAAGCCAAAATTGAATATAAACGTAAAAAGTTGACGATCTTTTTCTCTGATATTCAAGGTTTTACCGAGCTATCTGAAACCCTGATTCCAGACGATTTAGCTTTCCTGCTGAATGACTATCTGCGGCACATGACTGAAATCGCCAAAAATTATGAAGCGACTGTCGATAAATTCATGGGTGATGCGATCCTGATTTTCTTTGGTGATCCGAACTCTGAAGGTGTGGAACAGGATGCCAAGAACTGCATGGAAATGGCATTGGCGATGCGTCAGCAAATGAAATTGCTGCGGGAACGCTGGATTAAAATGGGTTATCCGCCATTGCATATCCGTATGGGGATTTCGACCGGTTATTGCCATGTAGGGAATTATGGGGCAACGCATCGTATGGCCTATACCATTGTAGGGCGTGATGCCAACCTGGCAGCGCGTTTGCAAAGTGCAGCGGAAGTTGATGAAATCCTGATTTCGGAAGATACTCATAATTTGATCAAAGATGATTATCTTTGCGCACCGAAAAAGCCGATTTTCCTGAAAGGCATTAAAGCACCTGTAAGAACTTGGCAGGTCATGGAAAAATACGCGTCTCAGAAAGTTGAGTATCAGCGCTGGTTCGATTATGAATATAAGGGCTTTCATTTATTACTGAATCTGGATGAAGTGCAAAACTTTGAATATCCCGAGCTGATTCATGTGCTGGAAAAAATGATTAAACGTATTGAAACTCAGCAGAAAATGACCAATTCGCAAGGCATTGTCAAGCTGAAGCTGGAAGATGAAGTGATTGAACATATTTAGAATTGATCTAAATTAACTCAATCCAAATAAAAAATATTTGATTAAAACTGCTTATATTTAAATATAAAAAACCACGCCTGAGCGTGGTTTTTTATTTTAGCCTGCAACGAAAATCTTAGTGATTTTCTGACGCATGGTTAATGGTGTATTTTGGAATTTCAATTTCCAGATCTTCATCGTCCAGTTTAACCTGACAAGAAAGACGTGAATCAGGTTCTAAACCCCAGGCACGATCGAGTAAGTCAGCTTCAACATCATCCATTTCTTCCAGGCTGTCAAAACCTTTGCGTACCACTACATGGCAGGTGGTACACGCTGCTGACATATCGCAAGCATGTTCGATTTTAATGCCATTTTTTAGCAGGCTTTCGCAAAGATTGGCATTTTGTTCGACTTCAAACTCAGCACCTTCGGGGCAAATCTGCGCATGTGGAAGAACTTTAATACGTGGCATAGTCGTTACCTTAAATTAGTTTGAGTTTGACCAGTCGTCGAGTTTAGTGCCCTTAAGAGCTGCATCAATATGTTGATTCATACGTGCTGCTGCAAAAGCATCACTATGTATTTTAAGCTGTTCAACGGCAGATTCAATCGCTTTGATATCTGAACCCTGAAGCTGAGTTTCAAGTTGTGCTTGCGCAGTTTGCAGTGCTGCAAGTTGATCTTCAGTCAACAGACCGGCATCCGCTTTGAGTGCCTGAACCAGTGCTTCCAGCTCACGCTGTGCTTCCACTTTGGTTTCATTCAAATGACGAAGATTCTTATCTTCTTCAGCGAACTTATAACCGTCTAGCAACAGACGTTCAGTATCTTCACCCGATAAACCATAAGATGGTTTGATATCGATTTGAGCCGTCACGCCAGAGGTGGTTTCTTTGGCAGATACAGTCAGCAAGCCATCTGCATCGACCTGGAACGTCACTTCAATACGTGCCTGACCGGCAGTCATTGGTGGAATGCCATGCAGGACAAAACGCCCTAAACTACGGCAATGCTCAACCAGATCACGTTCACCTTGAACCACATGAATCAACATGGCAGTCTGGCCATCTTGATAAGTCGTAAATTCCTGACGACGAGCGACTGGAATCGCAGTATTACGCGAAATTAATCGTTCAACCAGTCCGCCCATGGTTTCAAGACCAAGAGACAGAGGCGTCACGTCTAATAGTAATGAGCCATCAGTTGAGTTGCCAATCAATTGGTTCGCAGTAATTGATGCGCCAATCGCAACCACTTCATCCGGATTAATAGTGCATAGTGGTTCTTGATTGAATACTTCACGCACGGCTTTTTGTACTGCATAAGAACGGGTTGAGCCACCGACCAAAACGACATTTTGAATGTCATCCAGTTCAAGCTTGGCATCACGCATCACACGCTTACATACGCTGATGGTCTTATCCAAAGCAACTTTAATGATCTCTTCAAATGTCGGACGGTCAAGCGTCAATACCTGATCAAGCAATTTGAGTTGAACTGAATCTGCATCAGACAAAGCTTCTTTGGCTTTACGTGCTGCAACCACAAAATGTGCATATTCTGCATCATTCAAGGTGTCAATATTCAGTTGTTTCTTGGCCCATTTCAGGATCAAACGATCTAGGTCATCACCACCGAGGGCAGTGTGGCCACCGGTTGCCAGAACTTCAAACACACCTTGACTAAAACGCAGAATCGAAACGTCAAAGGTACCACCACCCAAGTCGTAGATCACATAGTTGCGATCTGTACTTAAGTTGCTTTCCTGATCGAGACCATAAGCAACAGCAGCAGCGGTTGGCTCATTCAACAAACGTAAAACATTCAAGCCAGCAAGTTGAGCAGCATCACGGGTTGCCTGACGCTGTGCTTCATCAAAGTAGGCCGGAACAGTAATAACGGCACCATTGACCGGATTTTGCAGACTGGCTTCAGCGCGGTCTTTCAACTGCTTTAAAATTTCTGCAGAAATCTCAACCGGCGTCTTACGGCCTTGTGCGGTTTCAAAAGCCGGCATTTCATTCGCTTCACCAACCAACGCATAAGGATGCTGGAATTTGATGTCAGCTTTCGAGCGACCCATAAAACGTTTTACAGAAACGATGGTGTTTTTAGGGTCAGTAGTAATGAAAGGCGCAGCTTCATTGCCGTATTGAGTCTGTTGTTCTGCATAATGCACGATAGAAGGAAGTAGCACACGACCTTGTTCGTCATTAAGTACTTTGGCTTTACCTGAAAGAACCGTGGCAACCAAAGAGTGGGTGGTGCCTAAATCGATACCAATCGCAATGCGGTGTTCATGTGGTGCACTTGATTGACCTGGTTCTGCAATTTGCAAGAGAGCCATAGTGTTACATCCTTTGCACGTTAAATATTAAATACTAAAAATTAGAAATCATCATCAAGATCAAAGCTGTCATCGTCCAGGAAGCGGTCTTCCGCTTTGTCGATATCGGCCATGACTTTAACGAAGAAGCGTAGTTTGCGCACTGTATCGCGTGCTTCGGCCCAGTCTTCATCCGCATAATCAATTTTGAACTCGCGAACCAAGCCCTCAATCCATTGCTGGACTTCGACTTTCAGTGAAGTTAAATCTTCAGCAGAAGTTGCATCGTCAAGTTGTTCACGAATTTCCAGAGCGTCCTGCAAGAATTCAAAATCACTGATCGACTGATCTAAGTGATAATCCTGTTTCTTGAGAGACAGTAAATACGCTGCACGGCTATCGACCGCTGACAAGGTTTTAAATGCCTGATTGATATCACTTGATTTAATCACAGCCTGATCTTTGTCTTCAGCTTTATCTGGGTGATATTGTTGCTGCAACTTTAAAAATTCAGTCTTTAAAGCCGCTAAATCAATATCGAGTGCTACAGGAAGGTTGAACAACTCAAAATGATTCATGGGAGATGGGATCCGCGATTAATGTGCAAAAATAACTGTATAAATGCAATTAAAACAGTGTGAAACACACTGTTTTAATGTTAAAAAGAGAATAACTGCCGGGTTTATACAGTGAAGGATTCACCACAACCGCATTCGCCTTTTTTGTTGGGGTTGTTAAATTCGAAGCCTTCGTTCAAGCCGTTTTTAACATAGTCCATCTCCATACCTTCAAGATAAACCAGGCTTTTCGGGTCAACGAATACTTTAACCCCAAACTGCTCAAAGGCTTGGTCATGTGTATCGACTTCATCGACGAACTCGAGCACATAGGCCAGACCAGAACAGCCTGAAGTTTTCACACCAACGCGAATGCCTTCACCCTTACCGCGATTTTTTAAATAATTGCTGATATGAGTTGCAGCATTTTCAGTTAAATGGATCATGAAAACTCCGTTAAAATTTCAAAACGTGGAACAATTAAGCTTTAACTTTCTTGCTACGGTAGTCTTCTACAGCTGCTTTGATTGCATCTTCAGCAAGAACAGAGCAGTGTACTTTTACTGGTGGAAGTGCAAGTTCAGTTGCAATATCAATGTTCTTGATCGCTTGAGCTTGATCCAAAGTTTTACCTTTGAGCCATTCGGTCACAAGTGAACTTGATGCAATGGCAGAACCACAACCATAAGTTTTAAAACGTGCTTCTTCAATCACGCCTTCGTCGTTTACCTGAATCTGTAAACGCATCACGTCACCACATGCTGGCGCACCAACCATACCAGTACCAACGTTTTCAGCATTTTTGTCTAAAACGCCAACATTACGAGGGTTTTCGTAATGATCAATTACTTTTTCGCTATAAGCCATGTTGCTTCTCCAAACCTCGGGGTCAGCCTTAGTATTAAATATGGGGGTAAAAAAACTTTTCTCAATGAGATAGCAACGGATTTGTTACTATCTCAGGATGAAAATTAGTGCTCAGCCCACTCAACTTTAGAAAGGTCGATACCTTCCTTATACATATCCCAAAGCGGAGAAAGTTCACGTAACTTCTCAACAGCAGCTTTAGTGATAGTCAATACGTGATCGATATCTTCTTCAGTGGTGTACTTACCGAAGCTGAAGCGGATCGAACTGTGTGCAAGTTCGTCTGAAAGACCCAATGCACGAAGTACATAAGATGGTTCAAGTGTTGCAGATGTACATGCCGAACCTGAAGATACCGCAGCATCTTTCAATGCCATCATCAATGATTCGCCTTCAACGAAGTTGAAGCTAATGTTTAGATAGTTCGCTACGTTTTGTGTTGGATGGCCGTTCAGGAACACTTGTTCAAGACCTTGTAAGCCATTCCACAATTTGTCGCGAAGTACGCGTAAACGAGTCTGTTCAGCTTCCAGGTTTTTACCTGCAAGTTCAAATGCTTCACCCATACCGACAATCTGGTGAGTCGCAAGGGTACCTGAACGCATACCACGTTCATGACCGCCACCATGCATTTCAGCTTTAAGGCGTACACGTGGGCTACGACGTACAAACAGGGCGCCAATACCTTTAGGGCCATAGATTTTGTGCGCAGAGAAGCTCATCAAATCTACTTTTAAAGTTGAAAGATCAATTTCAACTTTACCCGCTGCCTGAGCTGCATCGACATGGAAGAAAATCTTGTTGGCGCGAGTGATTTCACCAATCGCTGCAACATCAGTCACAGTACCGATTTCATTGTTCACCATCATCAGGGAAACAAGAATTGTGTCTGGACGGATCGCTGCCTGTACCATTTCAGGCGTAATTAAACCGGTTTGAGGTTGAGGCTCAATATAGGTAATTTCAAAACCTTCAGACTCAAGCTCACGACAGGTATCTAAAACTGCCTTATGTTCGATTTTAGAGGTAACGATATGTTTACCTTTAGATGCATAGAAATGAGCCACACCTTTAAGCGCAAGGTTGTCTGACTCGGTTGCACCTGAAGTCCATACGATTTCACGTGGATCAGCTTTAATTAAATTCGCAACTTGTTCACGTGCATATTCAACTTTTTCTTCTGCTTGCCAACCATACGCGTGTGAACGAGATGCCGCATTACCAAAGGTACCATCGAATGTTAAGCATTCCATCATACGTTCAGCAACCTGAGGATCTACAGGAGTTGTAGCTGCATAATCAAGATAAATCGGACGTTTCATGTCAAATACCTGTAACCGATAAAAGGGCTGAATCTAAAGGTGCTGATTTTTGGCGTAATGACACAGTCTGGACGTTGTCACGTGCAACCAGATCAGCAAGCGAGATTTTTTCTAAATAATCGGCGATGTGATGGGAGAGTTCCTGCCATAAATCATGAGTCAAGCACATCGCGCCATTCTGGCAATTGCCTTTATGGTCACAGCGAGTCGCATCAACTGTTTCGTTTACAGCTTCAATAATTGCTAACACAGTAATTTCATCTGCATTACGTGCTAAATGGTAACCACCATTTGCGCCACGAACACTAGAAACTAAACCATGACGCTTGAGCTTCGCAAATAACTGCTCAAGATAAGCAACAGAAATAGTTTGACGTGCTGCAATTTCAGCGAGCGTTATCGTTTTTTCAGAAGGCTGCAAAGCTAGATCAAGTAGAGCAGTCACAGCGTAGCGACCGCGAGTGGTTAGGCGCATGATTCGATACACATGGTTAGACTAGATGTGTAGATTTTATGAATCCCGACTAAATTAGTCAAGTTATTTTTAGTAGACCTTAGTGGGATTTAATTTTTGGAGAATGAAAGATTTACATGCTCAGCCAATTATATACTAATAACGTAATCAAAAGTACGCTGCTCAGGCCGAAAATGATATTAATACGCTTTTGACGGCGTTCGATCCGTTTTAGGCGGTTTTTATACTGTTTGACTTCCACTTGCAGGGTATTGATCTTGGAACGCTGCTCTTCAATTTTCTTTAAAAGCGGCGCAATACGCTTTTTAGAAGCAATAATTTCCGCATCATCCGTCGGCGCATCAGACAGCCAGTGTTTCCAGTCGGCTAGTACTTTTGGCAAACTGAATACGGTTAACAGATCACGAAATTCATCTTTTAAAACCTGATGACCATCAATGCGCATGCTGCGAATGCTACGACGATTACCAAAAATGAAAATTTTAATCAGATCGGGAAGTGTGGTGCGCACATCCAGGTCGATAATGCGGCCCGGTGCTTTATGGTCAAATAATAGTCCATTGGGGGTGAATTGCACATAAAAGTCGAAATACGGAATATAGCTATTAATTTTAATAGAGATGTTTTCATCTACAAACTTTTTGGCCTGTAATGCAACGACACGATCATGCTTGAGAATGAAGGTAAATATTGTCTCTAAAACAATTAACGTCATCGTAAGCAACAAATGCGGTTGATTTTGACTTTGTTGCGATTCGCTCATATACAACCAATCCTTACCTGAAATATAAAGTGAAAAAGCTTCCTGCTTGTGAAGAGATTTCAGGGTTAAATCAAATTAGACTTGAAATAAATTGCTTTGTAGAACAGTTTATCAAATCTATCAAGTACTAAATTTGCTATTATGCAGTGGTTTTGTAGAATAATTTATAATAATTGCGCAGAAAACAAACAGGAGCCGTGCACATGGACAAGTCAAAAACAGCACAAGACTCAACTGAAGCTTCGAATGAGAAAACGCTGAAAACCAAGTCTAAATCTGCCTCGGAGCGCAAATCGGTTCTTGATTTTCGTAAATATACCAAACAAATCTGGTTGGCTGGACTCGGGGCATTTTCACGTGCAGAAGAAGAAGGTAACAAACTGTTTGACTCGCTGGTCAAGGTCGGGGAAGAGCTTGAATCTAAAACTGCAGATATTGCCGATCAAACTGTAGAGAAGGTTTCGGAAAAGGCCAAAGAGTCGGTTACAGACACCAAAGACAAAGTGGAAAAATTAATCGACAACTCTGTTCATCACTCATTGAATCGTATAGGATTAGTCACATTGAAGGATGTACAGTATTTGGAACGTTTAATCCTTCAGTTGCATGCCAAGGTTGATCAGTTGACTGCGGAACAAGAAAAAATGAAAGAAGAATTGTCGAAAAAACTTAAATAAAATGACTTTATTCATTATTCAATGTTTTTTTCGCATATTTTTTGAAAAAAAAGAGGTTCTTAAGTATTGCGTTTATACCTAAAGCATTGCTATAAAGGCGTTATGGCATGTTAAACCAATTCTTGAACCTTAAATAAACGATATTAAGAGGACGTAATCTTCATGAATAAATCAGAATTAATTGATGCAATTGCAGAAAAAGGGGGATTATCTAAGGCTGACGCAGGTAAAGCTTTAGATGCTACAATTGCTTCTGTTACTGAAGCTTTAAAATCGGGTGATACAGTAACTTTAGTGGGTTTTGGTACTTTTGGCGTGAAAGAACGCGCTGCACGTACTGGCCGTAACCCACAAACTGGTGCTACTCTTGAGATCAAAGCAAGCAAAGTACCTAGCTTCAAAGCAGGTAAAGGCTTAAAAGACGCTGTAGCTTAAGCTTACCCAGCGACGAAACGCGCCTTCTTTGGCGCGTTTTTTATTGATAAATTTAATTGTGATGATTAACACATTCATTCAATGGGTATTTTCGGTTAAAATCCTTTGCAAATAAAATATTGGAATACTTATGGAAGCTTTTCGTAAAGTTATTAAGGGTTGGTTGGGCAAAGTCTTGCTCGTTCTGTTTTTGACCCCGTTAGCACTTGTAGGTATTGAAGGATATTTTAGCAGCGGAAACTCTGATGCAGCAAAATCAGTGAACGGGACTGAAATATCTCAAAAAGAATTAGAGTCACTGACCAAATCATTTAAAGAACAATATCTCAGTTATGCCAATGGGGATGAAACTTTACTGAATCAAAGCTTCATTGACCAGAAAGCCATGGACACTCTGGTTGCACGTACTTTATTGCTGCAACAGGCTGAAGAATTAGGGATCAGTCTGAGTGACCAGCAAATTGAACAGATGATTGCTCAGCAGCCTACTTTCCAGCAAGATGGCAAGTTCTCGAATGCTTTATATGAAAATTATCTGAAATCAATTGGCATGACCAATCGCGCTTTGATTGAAAGTTTACGTAAAGATCATGCGCTGAAGATGCTGTCATCGACTTTCCTGGATTATCCACTGGTAAGCCCAGTCGAAATGCAGCAGATTGCTGATTTGCAAACTGAACAACGTCATATTCATATTTCCAGCATTAATCTGGACAGCTATAAAAAAGATGTCAAAGTGACGGATGCAGACATTGCTGCCTATTATGAAAAACACAAAACGCTATTCAAACAGCCGACTAGTGTAGATGTCGACTATGTGGTGTTAAAGCCAAGCGATATTCAGGTGCAGAGTTTGGCGGTTACCGATGCTGAACTTCAAGAAGCGTATACTGCCTTTGTTGCAACACAAAAACAGGCAGTTAAACCGGATGTGAAGCATATTTTAATTACGGCGGACAGTCGTAGTGATGCTGAAGCAAAAAAACTGGCGACCGAGATTGCAGCCAAAATTAAAGCCGGTACCACTTTTGCTCAAGCTGCAGCACAATATTCTGAAGACCCTGAATCTAAGTCTAAAGGTGGTGCGCTTGCTGTCTATGAAGAAGGTGTATTTGGTACTGTATTTGACCAGACGGTTAGTTCTTTAAAATCGGGTCAGGTCTCTGCACCGGTGAAAACAGATTATGGTTACCACATTATTTCTGTGCAAATGCAAGATGTGGCAGTTTCTTCTTTTGAATCACAAAAAGCACGTTTGTCTGAAGAAGCCTTGGCTGCTAAAAAATCCAATGCTTTCTCTGATACGGTCAATACGCTAAATGATATGGTGGTAGGAAGTGATTCTCTGGATGTCGTTACACAGGAAGTGAAAGGTGTACAAGTCCAGAAAGCCCAAGGGGTAACACTTTCGACCCGTGATCCAGTGCTGAGCGATGCTAACCTCAAGGTTAAACTGTTTAATAATGATGTTAAAAATGGTGATCGTAATGCTTCAACAAGCATTCAGTTAGCCAATGGTGATGTGGCCTGGATCAAGGTGCGTAATTATCATGCAGCTGGCGAACAAACACTGGCAGAAGCAAAACCGCGTGTTAAGGCTCAGTTGATTGAAGACAAAGCAGCTGCTCTGGCAAAAGCAAAAATTCAGAAAGCTCTGGATGAGTTCAAAACCAAGCCGGCTGCAGCAGTGGCGAAAGGTGATTTGATCTTTGAAGATGCTGGTGTTTACACACGTGCTGAAGGTTTGCTAAAACGTGATGTACAGCGTGCGGCTTTTAGTCTTCCGACACCAAAAGCAGGCCATTGGTCAGTGACAACAGCGAAAATGCCAAATGAGCTGGTTGTGGTTGCTGTATCAGAAGTGAAGAAGAACCCGGTAGATGTATTGAGTGCAGAACAACGCAGTGAGTTGGTGAAGTTATATCAACAACTTCGTGGTCAGCAGGAATTTGATGACTATACGCGTTACCTGAAATCTCAAGCAAAAATCAAATAAAATTGTTGTATAAAAAAACCAGCCTGCGGGCTGGTTTTTTATGCTTTAGGCAAATAATGGTTTAAGCACGAATAATCAGTTCATAACCGGTATATTTGCGCATATTGATTACCCCAGTATCCAGAATTAAATACTGACCCTTGATGCCTTGTAATTTTCCACGAATCACAGGAGTTTTATCCAGGTTATGCGATTTAATCTTTTCCGGATATTGTTCTACCGGATAAATAAACTCTCGTGCGAATTCATCTTCAAGCACTTCAATATTTTCATTAAATTCAAGATTCTGATTAAACTCTTCACGAATGCTTTGAATTTTAGGCGCAAATTCTTCTAGCAGCTGTTCACGCACTTCAATCAGATTCAATGGTTCTGCTTCACCTTTGAGCAGTTTGCGCCAGTCAGTTTTATCAGCAACTTGCGTACCAAACATGACTTCGAGCTTTCCGGAAAGACGACGTGAGCCAACTTTCATAATCGGCAGGGCTTGGGTCGCACCCTGATCCAGCCAGCGAGTTGGCATTTGGCTGGTACGGGTAATACCGACCTTTAATGCGCTAGAATTGGCCAAATAGACAATATGTGGCTGAAAGCAGACATTCTGTGCAAATTCCTCTTCGCGGCAAGTGCCTAAATGATAATGACAAGTCTCTGGCTTCATGATGCACATATCACATGAAGCATTGGTTTTAAAACATTTAAAACAGTGACCTTGTGAGAATGACTTGGAGGTTTTGTTGCCACAGGACACGCAGTAAATATTACCGGTCCATTCAATCTCGATTTCCTGACCTAAATTAAACGGAAGATCAATTTCTGCACGATCTAAAATTAATTTATATTCAACATTTGCCCGCTGTATCTGTTGATCAGTTACACTAAGATCCTTGAGGCCGACGTGCATTTTATGACAAATGCCCTGAAGTTCCATAAAAATTACTCACTTAAATCATAAGGATGCAGTTATGGCTGAGCAGAATGTCATTACTTCGATGCTAGACGATTTCGCACAGGAACAGCCAATTCATACTGCTATTTGCATTGGGCAGAACTTGAGCCAAGTCCAGTTTCAGCCAGCTATTCAATGGTCCTATTTTAGCGTATCTGACTTTTTAAATCTGCCTTTTCAGCAACGTTATGACTTGGCTGTGGTGATGCTGGATACTGTAGAAACAGAACATTTGTCTGAACAGATCATGAGTCAAATTCTGGTGAAATTACGTGATTTGTTTGCCAAAAGACTGGTGGTGATCAGTCGCCTGCAAGACGAAAAATTATTGAGAGCTTTGGGATTTACCCAGTTAGTTGACAAGACCACCCATGAGGCAGATTTTGCGCTGTGGCAGTTTAATATTTTAACCTATAAGCACGTGCCAGACTGGTTTAACTCCAAGTTTTGGGCCAATCCGGAAAACTGGGATAAATTTCGCTGGTAAGCTAAAAACCTGCTTAACTAAGATTGCAAATATTAACACAATCTTGCCTAGACAATATGTGGGCAGGCCGTATTCTGTAATTAAGATGCACATAGGATATAGGACATGACAAACCTGAGTAGTATTGTGGAAATATTAGCAAAGCAGGCATTGGGTGGCGGGCAGTCGCAGCAGAAATCCTCACAACAAGGCGGCTTGGCAGATATCCTAGGGTCTGTGCTAGGACATTTAAACCAGTCAAATCCTCAGCAAAATCAAAATACTCAAAACCAGCAGAATCAGCAAAATCAAACCGGCCAGCAGAACCGACAAAATGGTTTAGGGGTAATTTTGGGTTCAGTACTAAGTCAGTTCGGTGGTGGTGGTACTCAAAGTACTGCCCAGCCTCGTTCCGGACTAGGTGGCTCTACCGGTAAAACCTTATTGATTGCAGTACTGCCTTTGGTGCTGGCCTGGATTCAAAAACAGGGTGGTTTACAGGGTGCGCTCGACAAGCTCAAAGGACAGGGTCTTAATAGCCAGGTCGATGATTGGGTGTCGACCGGTCCCGGTGAAAATGCCAATGTCGATCCGCAGCAGGTGCAAAACCTGTTTGATGATCAGGAAGTTGAAGAAGTTGCACAGCAAACCCATGCACCGAAGCAGGATGTGTATAGTGCGATTTCACAGGTCTTGCCGCAGATTATTGATTCGCTTACCCCGCAAGGTGAGCAGACCAGCAAGCAGGAAGCCAATAACGATATTCAAAATGTATTGAATATGGTTTCAGGACTTCTCAAAAGATAAATCTAGACATTAAAAAATCCCGATATCTGTCGGGATTTTTTAATGTCTATAAATGATTTGGAATTTAATCTAGATTCATGCTAAACAGCTGATTAGATTTACAGATTTTCTTGGCAATATAATGAGATTTTCTTGTACGTATCAGGATAATCTGCGACTGAAAACCGAGTTCACCAAACTCAGGTTCTACCTGTACATAATGCAGTTGTCCATACTCATCTCGGACTCGTGCTTGCGCAGAAAAACCGGGTCGGGCATTACCACTGGAAATCGTTGCCAGACGGCCAAGTAGATTGACATTATTCTTTTTATATTTGGGTGGAATGACCTGATCCAGACAGTGAATCATAAAGATAGTAAAAAAAGTCGCAATGATCAAAGCCGGAATAATCAGGTAATAAGCAGGCAGAAATTTAAATTCCTGAGAATAGATCAGGAACTGTAAAACATAGCCGGCAAAGCTAAAATTCATCAGGAAGAAAAACACAATCAAGGTTTTGGAGAATTTGACGTTTAGTAGATCCATCTGCTGAAAGTCATAAGGTGAAATTTTTTGCAGAAACTTGCTGGGTCTGAGTCCAAAATAGAAACCAATGGTTTTCACCACACCAAACAGAATAATCGCCAATAAACTCAGATGAAAAGGCATCAGGTTATAGTCTAGAAAAAATGCAGGCATGGTGAAGTCCGTTTTCGTCTTATTCTGAGAGGTAAATTCCACCATCAGAATGCACGGTAATCTCTACTTTTTCAAGTGCTTGACCTTGGCAAGGCCCAGAAATGCATTCACCGCTTTCTACCAGAAACAAGGCGCCATGCGTGGAGCATTCAATAAATTCCTGATCACGATCCAAAAACTGGTTTTCCAGAAATTCCAGTTCAACCTGCAAATGCGGACACAGGTTTTGATAGGCATAGAAGGCACCGTCACGCTGTGTGATAAAGATATTGTCTCCATCAGGAAGCTCAAAAGAGCGTGCTTCGCGCTCTGGAACGTCTTCGGTCATGCAGATTTTAAACATTAAGCACATTCCTTTTGAAAGTCTTGTAATAATGCCGCATAGTCTTCAACTGCCAGGCGCGGACCAAATTGTGAAACCACTTGGCTCGAAATGAGAATCGCCAGTTCAGCCGCAGCTTGAAGACCCAAATTAGCATTCAATCCGTACAGGAAAGCCCCGGCAAAAGCATCACCGGCACCGTTGGCATCTACTGCAGGCACTTTACGGCCAGGAACAGTAAATGTATTTTGATAATCCGAAATCAGTGCGCCTTCAGCTGACAATGTAATGACAACGTGCTGACTGATTGTTTTTAATTTAAGCAGGGCTGCCTCAAGATTATCTGTTTCTGTATACATCAGCGCTTCTTGCTGGTTACATAACAGCAAGTCTACACCATCTGCAATCATTTCATCCAAACCGGCACGCGCGTATTGCACCATGGCAGGATCAGATAAAGTTAGGGCAATTTTAACGCCATTGGCACGGGCAATATCACGTGCTTGTTGTACGGCATGACGTGCTGTGTCAGAAGTTGATAAATAACCTTCGAGATATAGCCATTTCGCGCTATTTAGTGCGCTGAAATCAATTTGTTGATCAGTCAGTTCGGCCGTAATACCCAGATAGGTATGCATGGTACGTTCAGAATCAGGGCTGACCAGAACCATACATGTCCCTGTTACGCCTTCACTGATCGATTGGGTGGTGGTCTTAATACCTGCATCATTCAAACCCTTCAGGTAGATGTGCCCCAGTTCGTCATTTCCGACCCGACAGCCATAAAATGCAGAACCACCGAGCGCAGAAAATGCCACGGTAGTGTTGGCTGCTGAACCGCCTGAAGCCTGCCCCTTATACACTTGAGTCGCTTGAAGATTTTGATAAAGAGTGGCCTGAGTCTCACCATCTGCAAGTTGCATGGTGCCTTTTTGCAAGTGATGTGCAGTTAAAAAGTCATCAGAAACTTTAAATTCTTGGTCAATCAGCGCATTACCAATCGCAAAAAGATCAACAGTTGCCATGTTCAAATATCACATTAAAAATGAAAGTCCTAAGTTTACACGATTGCTTGGGATTGCTGTAGTTTGCTGAATCATTTTCAAATACTTTTCAAAAATGCTGTATTTTGTTCAGCAGCTATCTTTGGTCTAAAAACTGACTTATTTTTGTGCACTGGTGCGCCGTAGCATTGATTTAAGGATCACATTTTATTTATAAAGAGATATCGCTCCTGGCATGATACTTTAAGTCGCTTGGCAACTGTCATTCTTCACAACAATTTCAAATAGTGTGCGTATATGAATATTAAAATTGTAACAGCCGAACAACTCCCGGATCAGATCGAAACACTGGCAACTCTGGCACGTAAAGAAGGCTATAATTTGGTAGATAAGTTAATAGAAGAATATCGCACCGGGAAAAACTGCTTTAGCCACGCCAATGAATATCTGGTGGTGGCGCATGATGGCAAGAAACTGGTTGCTTGTGGCGGCTTAAACCAGCAATGGGGAGATAACGGCATTGAAGACCGCATTGGTCGGGTACGTCGTTTCTATGTGCATCCAAAATATCGTCAGCATGGGGTAGGCAAACAGCTTTTGGCCTACCTAGAGCAATTGGCACGTCCGCATTATTCAGCTTTGTGCCTGCAAACAGATACCCGACTGGCCGCCAGTTTTTATCAAAAGCAGAATTATGTATTTGTGGAAAACAATCCAAGCTATAACTATTTTAAATATCTGATTTCTTAAGCTTGTAAATACTCATCTAGATGCAGGAAGTAAATTTGATGATTTAATTTTCAAATGATCAAGTTTACTTAATTCGATCAAAATCCTCGGTTTTCAACGTGAATAATTCAGATAACTAAAGCTATAATGCGCTTAGTTATTTTAATTAAAGCATTAGGAGATCGCATGACTGTAGATGTCACTGAAACCATTTCTCAAACTGTACATCCTGCGTTTCAGTTGGTACGTCAACAACATGTTGAAGCTTTAGACATTTTCGTGTCTGAATATAAACATAAAGTGACTGGCGCCACGCATTATCATCTGGCGACCAATCACGACGAAAATGTCTTTCTGGTGGCGTTTCGTACCCAGCCGATGGATTCTAAAGGCGAAGCACATATTCTGGAACATACTGCGCTGTGTGGTTCAGAGAAATTCCCGGTGCGTGATCCATTCTTCCTGATGATTCGCCGTTCACTAAATACCTTCATGAATGCCTTTACTGCGGCTGACTGGACTGCATATCCATTTGCGACGCAGAATAGCAAAGATTTCCAGAACCTGCTCGAAGTGTATATGGATGCAGCATTTGCTGCGAACCTGAATCCACTGGATTTTGCCCAGGAAGGCATTCGCATTGAGCTGGAAAATGGCGAGCCTGTCTATAAAGGCGTGGTCTTTAATGAAATGAAAGGGGCGATGAGTTCGCCTTCAGATCAGCTCTATCATACGCTGGCGCATCATTTATTTCCAAATACGACTTATCACTATAATTCTGGCGGTGATCCTAAAGATATTCCTGATCTGACTTATCAAGAGTTGGTTGATTTCTATAAGTCACATTACCATCCAAGTAATGCAGTATTCATGACTTTTGGTAATAAAACCGCATTTGAACTGCAAGAGCAGTTTGAAAATCTGGCATTGGCCAAATTTGAAAAAGGTCAGATGCTCTATCCAACACCTGAAACCCGTTTGACTGCACCATTGACGGTTACAGACAGCTATGCGGTTGATGCCGAAGACCTACAGGACAAGACCTATCATGTGCTGTCATGGTTATTACCGGAAGCCAGTGATATTAAACTGCGTTTAGGTATGCGTTTAGTCGAAGGAATTCTACTCGAAGATTCAGCATCACCATTACGTCATTATCTGGAAACGTGTGGTTATGCCGATGCAACAGGTCCATTCATGGGCGTGGATGATTCTAACTTTGAAATGACTTTTTACTGTGCGGTGCAGGGTTCAAATCCTGAGCATGCAGAAGAATTTAAAAATGGTGTGTTTAAGGTTCTGGAAGAGGTTGCGTCTAAACCGGTTGATCAGAACATGGTCGATGCGATCCTGCATCAAATTGAATTGCATCAGCGTGAAATCAATGGAGATGGTACGCCGTATGGCTTGAGCCTGATTCTGAGCGGTTTGGGCAGCGCGATTCATCACCGTGATCCGGTCGAAGTTTGGGATGTGGATTCTGCAATTGCCGCAGTCAAAGAAGAACTGCAAGATCCAATGTGGTTATCCAATCTGATCAAAGAGCATCTGCTGGATAATCCACATCGTGTCCAATTGACACTGGTTCCGGATGCGACCAAATCTGCCAAAGAAGCGGCTGATGAAAAAGCGCGTCTGGCTGAAATTGGCAAGAATTTAACTGAAGAGCAAAAAGCTGAAATTATTGCCCAGACTGAAGCATTAAATGTTCGTCAGGACACACCGGATGACTTGAACTTGTTGCCGAAAGTCGGTCTGGAAGATGTCCCTGCGGAATTGCAGATTGTTCAAGGCCAGTTACGCGAAATTATCTGTAACCGTATTGATACACCGTTGAACCTGTATCATGCCGGCACCAATGGGATTTATTATCAACAGGTTCTGGTTAATATTCCGGATGAAGTGGTGCAGTCGCCTTACTTTAACCTGCTGTCGATCCTGATGGGTGAAGTCGGTGCGGGTGAGTATGATTATCTTGAGTTCCAGCAACTGCAAACAGCGGTGAGTGGCGGTCTGGGCATGGGCGCATCTTTGCGTTCTAAAGTCGATGACAAAAACAAGATTACTGCCTGGTTGACGTTGACCACCAAATCTTTGGTGAATCATCTGGATGCGATTCGTCTGTTGAAGATTGGTTTTGAACAGCTTCGCTTTGATGAGAAAGACCGTATTGTTGAGCTGTTACAACAGCGTAAAACGCGCTGGCAGTCACGTATTTCTGGTTCTGGACATAGCTATGCAATGCAAACGGCTTCACGTCAGCATAGTGCATTAGCATTGCGTGATTATCACAATACCGGTTTGGGTGCATTAAACTGGCTGATCGAACTGGTGTCTAAGATCGAAAAAGATCCGGCTGAATATGACCTGCTGATTGACGAGTTAAAACGAATTCATCGTGTCTTGTTGCAAGCGCCGAAGCAGTTCTTGTTAGTCTGTGAAGAGCCGCAATCTGAGCATCTGATTGAAGAAATCCAGAATGTCTGGGACAAGCTTGCTGTTGATCCAGCACCGGTTGCATTGACTCAAGTGGAAAAAGTCACCCATGATCAGCACGAAGCCTGGTTGATTCAAGCCAATGTCCAGTTCTGTGCGGCTGCTTATCCGGCAGTTGAAGTCTCACACCCTGATGCTGCTGCATTGATGGTGCTGGCAGGTTATTTACGTAATGGCTTCCTGCACAGCGCCATCCGTGAAAAAGGCGGTGCCTATGGTGGTGGTGCGAGCTATGACGGCAATGCTTGTTCATTCCGTTTCTACAGCTACCGTGACCCACGTCTGGCAGAAACTTTCCAGGATTTTGATGCCAGTATCCAGTGGTTACTCAACGCACCACAACAGCCACACCAGTTGGAAGAAGCCATTCTGGGTCTGATCGCCAGTATGGATAAACCGGGTTCACCGGCAGGCGAAGCCATTACTGCATGTTATTCTTACTTGCATCAACGTACACCAGCGTTCCGTAAAAAATTACGTGAACGTTTATTGAATGTCACACTGGATGATTTGCAGCGTGTTGCACAGACCTATCTGGTCGAGCAGCAGGCGACGAAAGCCGTTGTGGCACCAGTGGCAAAACGTGAAATGCTGGAGCAGCTTGGTTTTGTAATTCAACAAGTTCTATAAATAAAAAAAAGAGGATAAGGGATGGCGCTTAATTCGTTTAAGCGCTCAACTCTACAGCTGAGCGTGTTGCTGGGCTGTGCAGTTGGGACGCAAGTGAATGCGGAAGAAACAGTAGTCAACAGTCCCACGCCGGCAACGGCTGAAGCCTGTGCTGCACTGGAAATTAGTGCAGAGCGTCTGGCCTGTTATGATACTTTATTTAAAATTCCGGTCACTGATAAGCCTGCAATCGTTTCTGAGCGTCGTGCAGCAGCAGAAATTGCGCCTGAACCCGATAATTTAAAAGCGAAAATTGGTCAAACCGTTTCCAATATTTATGCTTCTGAAGGATCAAAGCTAACGCCGAATCTGTCTTTGCTGGATAGCCGCTGGGAACTCTCTCCAGAAAGTAAATTAGGCACCTGGAACATTCGTTCTTATCAGCCAGTGTATTTGATGCCAGGTTTCTGGACATCAAAGAAAAATGAATTCCCTCAAAGTGAAAATCCAGAAAACACAGTGAAGGAAGACCAAAATCTTACCTCAACCGAAGCAAAGTTTCAGTTGTCTTTAAAGACCAAGGCGGTTGAAAATATCTTGGGAGATAATGGCGATCTCTGGCTTGGTTATACCCAATCTTCACGTTGGCAGGTGTATAACTCGGAAGAATCACGTCCGTTTCGTGAAACCAACTATGAACCCGAAGCCAGTTTAATCTTCCGTACCAACTATGATCTTTTAGGTCTTAACTGGCGTATGTTGGGATTGACCATTAATCATCAGTCCAATGGCCGTTCTGATCCGTTATCACGTAGCTGGAACCGGGTGATGCTGAATCTCGGTTTTGAAAAAGACAATTTTGCCTTGATGGTTCGTCCTTGGTATCGCTTTGAAGAGAAGCGAGAAGATGATAACAATCCAGAAATCAAAAACTATATCGGCCGTGGAGACATGACCGCATTTTATCGTTATAAGGAGCATGATTTTTCATTAATGCTGCGACATACCTTAAAAGGTGGAGATGAAAATCGTGGAGCCGTACAGTTCGATTGGTCATTCCCGATCAGTGGGCGTTTGCGTGGCCAATTCCAGCTATTTGATGGCTACGGAGAAAGTCTGATTGATTATAATCACCGTGCCACGTATATCGGTTTAGGTGTCTCATTGATGAACTGGTTCTAAGATTCCAAGTTTCATGACCTTATAATGAAAATAAAAAACCATGCCGATGCATGGTTTTTTCTAGGTAAATTAACCAATCTGGATTTCTGAAGGCGGATGTTTGAGACGACTCTTTTTGGGAGTCGCAATAAAATAAGCAAGCGTCAGTGGCCCTAGACGCCCTGCGAACATTAACAGCATCAGAATGATCAAACTGGCAGGTTGTAGCTCCTCAGTTACCCCTCGGGACAAACCGACGGTACAGGCCGCAGACACGGCTTCAAACAACAGATCCAGAAAATCCTGCTCAGGTTCCAGGATTAATAAGCTCATAAAACCCATCATGATCAACGCTGCAGTAATACACACGACGGCCAATGCTTTAAACGTAGTTTTTTCAGGAATAGAGTGATTAAACAGCCGGATCTCATCTTCGCGTCTTAAAAAACTGATTACGCTGATCACCACAATAATAAACGTACCAACTTTAATTCCACCCGCCGTACTTAAGGAACCGCCACCAATAAACATTAAAAAAATGGTGACTAGACTTGAGGCATCGCTCATCTGGTCCATAGGCAGACTATAAAAACCTGAAGAGCGGGGAACAGTGGCATGGAACCAGGCATTGAGCGCCTGATCACCTACGCTCATCAGCGCTAGAGTTTGTGGATTAGACGCTTCGAGTAACCAGAGCACAATAAAAGCACTCAGGTTAAGGCCCATAATCGTAGTCAGAATCAGCTTGCTATTCGGGCTAAGCTTGCGCCAGTTTTTATTCTGTTTTACATCCATCAGAACCAGAAAACCGA
Organism: Acinetobacter sp. L-24; assembly: GCF_056857555.1. The sequence continues at coordinate 221,744 of NZ_JBSXNI010000042.1, forward strand.
TCCCGCCAATGATATACAGCATGCTGATCGTAAAGGTCACGAAATACTGGCCGGAAAAGCTCATCAAGCTATTGGGGAAAAGGGAAAATCCGCCATTATTAAACGCAGAAACACTATAGAAAGCTGCATAAAACAGCGCTTCACCAAAAGGATAATCTTCCAGCCAGGCTAAGGTTAAAATCAGGGTGCCAATCGCTTCGAAAAACAGAGAATATAGGAATACTGCTTTAATGGTAAAACTGACTTTCTTTAAACTGGTCTGGCCAATAGATTCCTGTGCCATCACTTGCTGTCTTAAACCAAGTTTAGGTGACAGGCTCATGAAGGCGAGTATGGCAAAGGTCATAAAGCCGAGGCCACCACATTGCAGCAGGAACATAATTACGATCTGCCCAAAGGGTGTATATGCTTCACCAACATTGACCACAGATAGTCCGGTAATCGTCACTGCAGAAGTCGCTGTAAAAATCGCCTCTAACCAGCTGATTTCAGTTTGATGGGCAAAGGGCAGCATCAGTAATAAAGAGCCAATAAAAATCAGTCCGAGAAAACCTAAGGCGAGCAGACTCGGTGGACTGAGATTGACAATCCTGTTCTGGTTTAAATTTGAGCTTTTCATATGGCCTTAAAATGCTTGGACAAACGGCGTAGAGGGTCCAGCAATCCTTCGACCACCAGAATGTCACCTTCCTTAAGTAACAGCTCAAGATCTACGATATGCTGTATTTCAGGGCCGCGTTTATGCAAAAGAACTTTAATTTCGGGAACTTGGTTCATTAACTGGTGTAAAGGAGTGTCATGATGATCGGCATGAATCTCGATCTTGACAATATAGTGATCATCTTCAAGTGACATATAACGGCTAACCATCGGGTAGCTGAGTGATTGTGCCACACGGACGCCCATATCTTCTTCTGGGTGAATAATTTTTTCGACGTTCAGATGGGTCAAAATCATATGGTGGGCTTTGGATTTGGCTTTGGCCCAAATTTTCTTTACACCCATATTTTTCAGATGCAGTACACACAGAATGCTGGCTTCAATATCTTCACCAATTGCGACTACGACCGCTTCACAGCGCTGGATATCCAGTTCATCCAGGACATGCTCATCGGTTGCATCGGCAATGACCGCATGGGTGAGCTGATCGGAAATATTTTCCACATATTTTTTATCGAGATCGATTCCAATCACATCATGTTTCAGGCTGATCAGTTGAGTCGCCACTGTTGCACCGAAGCTGCCCAGCCCAATGACTGCAAATAATGCCATGCATATTTCCTTAAATCTTTTTATTTCAAATCAGTTCATGTCTAAGTATGTATCTTAAAGATTTTTATAGTTTTCAGCTATCTGGCCTTACATAAATACTTCATACATTTTCATTCAGCCGGACATAAAAAAACCGCCTCGAAAGGCGGTTTACAACAAACTGATTATTTTAAGAAACGCTGATAACCCAGGTTATTGGTGATTTCTTCATATGGATAAGTAATATTTTCCAATGTCTCAATCAAACCATCTGGATTTTGCTGTGCATCTTCTGCCTCCAGACCGACCAGTACGCGACCTTCTGCAGCGCCGTGGTTACGGTAATGGAACAGGGTGATGTTATGCGTTGGGCCAAGACGTTCCAGGAACATTAGCAGGGCACCTGGACGCTCCGGGAATTCCACTCGGAACAGGCGTTCATTTTCAATATCGGCATGACCACCGATCAGGTAACGGATATGCAGTTTGGCCACTTCGTCATCAGACAGATCATCAACGTCATATTGGAATTTTAAGGTTTCATAAATTTCCTGACGTTCTTTCTCGCCATTTTTCAGACTAATACCGACAAAGACCTGTGCCGCAGAAGCATCACTGGCACGATAGTTAAATTCAGTGATATTACGGCCTTGTAATGCACGGCAGAAACTCAGGAATGAACCTTTCTGTTCTGGAATCGTCACGGCAAAAATCGCTTCTTTGCGTTCACCCAATTCAGTACGTTCAGCGATATAGCGTAAACGGTCGAAGTTCATATTGGCGCCGCAGACAATCGACACCATGTTCTTCCCTTCGATGCCATGTTCAGCCACGTATTTTTTAATACCTGCCAGAGCCATTGCACCAGATGGTTCGACAATGCTACGGCATTCGTCATAAGTGTCTTTAATCGCTGCACAGACTTCATCCGTATTCACCAGCACCACATTCGGTTCAACGATCGGGCCTGAATTGTCCGACTTTTGCAGACGAATCACATCAAATGGTTTTTCACCAATTTGGGCTACCGCCGTGCCATCAGCAAACAAGCCCACAGATGGAAGAATGACACGCTCATTGGCTTCTAAAGCAGCTTTTAAACAGGCAGATTCGTCGTATTCAACTGGAATGACTTTAACGTGTGGTGCGACATCACCTAAATACGCTGCAACACCTGCGATCAGGCCACCACCACCAACTGCGACAAACACATAGTCGACATCACGCCATTGACGCAGAATTTCATTGGCAATCGTGCCTTGGCCAGCAATCACCAGTTCATCATCATAAGGCGGAATGAAAGTCATCCCATCTTCCTGGGCACGTTGAATCGCATATTTATTGGCAACATCAAATGAATCACCATGCAAAACCACTTCGCCACCCAGACGTTTAACCGCCTGTACCTTGATATCAGGTGTGGTTTTAGGCATCACAATAATCGCGCGAATACCCAGCTTTTTCCCTGAGAGTGCCACGCCCTGTGCATGGTTGCCCGCTGAAGCAGTAATAACGCCACGTTCCATTTGTGATTTCGGTAGTTGACTAATACGGTTATAGGCACCGCGTAGTTTGAATGAAAAAACCGGTTGTAAATCTTCACGTTTAAAGCGGATGTTATTATTGAGTCGTTCGCTAATTCGTGGCGCTGCTTCGAGTGGAGTTTCGATTGCAACATCGTAGACCGTTGCTTGTAAAATTTGTCGAACCAAACGAGACAGCATGTTAATTTTCCATCTAACAGTTTAAAATAGGGGCTTATTGTAACAAACCACACGGCTTTGCGGTTTAAAAAAGCTGCAAAAGTCCAAAATAGTTGAGTGAAGCCATGAGTCTATATGCAACCCAAGATGAGAAAAAACAAGCAGCAGCTAAAGCCGCTTTAAAACACTTGCCAAAAGGGGGCATTTTAGGCGTAGGTACAGGCAGTACTGTAAACTTTTTAATTGACTTATTACCTGAGCTGCAATTGGAAGCTGCGGTAGCCAGTTCAGAAGCAACTGCACAGCGCTTAAAAAAGCTCGGTATTGAAGTAGTGGATATGAACTCTGTCAGTGGTCTGGATGCTTATGTTGATGGCGCAGATGAAATTGATCGTCATATGCATATGATCAAAGGTGGCGGCGCAGCGCTCACACGTGAAAAAATTGTTGCCTCTATCGCGAAAAAATTCGTGTGTATCGTTGATGATTCAAAATGGGTGGGACAATTGGGCCGTGAATTCCCGCTTCCGGTAGAAGTGATTCCAATGGCGCGTTCTGCTGTTGCGCGTAAAATTGTATCTTTAGGTGGCGATCCTGCTTATCGTGAAGGTGTGGTAACTGACAACGGTAACGTGATTTTAGATGTATATAACCTCAATATTCTGAATGCGCTTGAACTGGAAAAAACCTTAAACGATATTCCGGGCGTGGTGTGTAACGGTATCTTTGCGATCAACAAAGCAGATATCGCAATTGTCGCGACGGATAACGGAATTGAAGAGCGTACAGCGGTTTAATTTTAAAATCTCCCCAAATCCTGAACAGAAGTTAAAGTACTGCTTTAACTTTTGTGCAAGAAAAGCCTCATTTTAGATTTTTTAAGAGGGGCTTTTCTCCCTCCTTAATAAGGGTGAGTAGCACTGCTACGCAAGGGGGAGGATTAAAAAAATGATTAAATATAAAAAATGACCTTATCCGACCTACCCGAAATTCAAATCACCCGAAATGTCCGTTCAACACGGTTACGTTTGCGTGTCGATGCAACACAGATTCGCCTTACAGCACCGGTTTTTTGCAGCAAAAAACAGATACAGCATTTTATTGAACAATCTGAAAGCTGGCTGATTAAAACCTGGCAATCCCAGCAGGAAAAAATCGAAAATATTGACCGGACGCTACCGAGTGAGCTGCGGTTATTCAATCTAAAAGCAGCAGTAAAAATTTCTTATCACAGCCAGAAAAACAACTTTATTTTTGATCATGAAGATCTACAGCTTTGGATCAGTGACCGACATCCTGAAGAATATTTAAAAACTTTCGTGATTGCCTACGCAAAAGAACAGCTTCCTTCATATTTAAATCTCGTCTCCCAGCAATGTCATTTGCCTTTTAAAAACTGCAACATTAGACATCCCAAAACCCGATGGGGCAGTTGTTCTGCCAAACATGACATTATGTTGAACAGCGCGCTGGTATTATTTCCTGAACAAGTCGCGCGTTATGTCGCTGTCCATGAACTGGTACATACAAAGCATTTTGATCATAGTCCACGGTTTTGGGCAGAAGTTGCCAAGCATGATCAGCATTTCCAGCAGCATCGTATAACGCTGAAAAATACGCCGTTGCCATATTGGTGGGGTGCCTAAAAGCATAATTAATAAGTCCATATAACTCTATTAAAATAGCCTAAGCAATCTATGCATTTAATCCTCTAAACCGGCCTTATCCTACTGATCAATTAAAAAACCAGCAAACCCCAGTGAAATGGTTTAGAAAACCTCAACTTCCTGTCATACTAGGCCTTATAAAGGAAACATTTATTTGAGGTAATCATCGTGATTTCAGTGGGTATTGTGGGTGGTACGGGTTATACAGGCGTTGAACTTTTACGTCTTTTGCTACGACATTCAGATGTAAATGTAACAGCACTGACATCACGTACTGAAGCAGGTCGTCGTGTAGATGACATGTTCCCAAGCTTGCGCGGGCATACCGATCTTAAATTTTCCGATTTAAGTCTGGATTTATTAAAATCATGCGATGTGGTGTTCTTTGCAACACCGCATGGTGTCGCAATGAAACATGCCGAAGAGCTGGTCGCTGCAAATACCAAAGTGATCGACCTAGCTGCCGATTTCCGTTTACAAGATCTTGCACAGTTTGAAAAATGGTATGGCATGCAACATGCATGTCCAGAACTGTTAAAAGATTCTGTTTACGGTTTATCTGAATTGAATCGTGAAGACATTAAAAAAGCCAATGTGATCGGGAATCCGGGGTGTTATCCAACCACAGTTCAGTTAGGTCTGGCGCCAGTTTTAAAAGCGGCTGAAGTATTGGTGAAACCTGAAAGCATTATTATCGATGCCAAGTCGGGTGTATCAGGTGCAGGTCGTAAAGCTAGTCTGGGCATGATTTATTCTGAAAATGCTGATAACTTTAAGGCCTATGGTGTAGCGGGTCATCGCCATCATCCTGAAATTGTCGAAGCACTGGAAAATATTTCAGGTCAAAAAAATGTGTTTGATCATATTTTATTTGTACCGCATTTGGTGCCAATGATCCGTGGTATGTTGTCGACCATCTATATCGATTTAACTGAAGCAGGCCAAGCAGCAGATTTACAAGCGCTATATGAGCAGTTCTATGCCAATGAAGCATTTGTCGATGTTATGCCGGCGGGTAGCTCACCCGAAACCCGTTCAGTGCGTGGAGCGAATCAGTTGCGTATTGCCTTGTATAAGCCACAACCAACAAAACTGGTGATCCTGGTTGCACAAGACAATTTGGTAAAAGGCGCAGCAGGTCAGGCTGTGCAAAACATGAACCTGATGTTTGGTTTTGCTGAAGATGCTGGCTTAAATAATATTGGTTTATTACCATAAAAAACGTATTAGAACTTCACACACATTTAGATTTGCATTTAAATGTGTGTCTTGATTAAAGCAAACAAGAGATCAAAATGCCGAATAACGAGTCAAATACGACGCTTCCTCAGGAACCCGGTACTAAGAAACCATTCATGAAAGGCAATACGCCCTTAGCCATTGGTGCGGCTGTATTGATCTTAAGCAGTGGCGTACTCGGATATACCGTAGGACATCGTCAGGGTTTGACTGCGGCGGGTTATGATGCGGATGCAGAGCAACTGGTCGATGTGGTACAGACTCAGAAAGCCAGTCTGGAAACACTGAACAAGACGCTGAATACTGCGGTTCAGGAGCGTGATCTGGCTGTCAGTAATGCCAATGATCTGTATCTGGCCATGACCAAGGCACGTGATGAACAGGTGCAGGCCGAAAGTGTGGGAACCATTTATCGCGAGATCTTGCGTCAGCGTGGTGGTCTGGCATTGGCGGTTCAAAACCTGTCGATTAAACCATTACCCGAAAATGCCTTTGAATACCAGATTGATCTGGTTCAGGTCAGTCCAGGCAAAAGCCGTGCCTCAGGTAGTGTGGAATTGCGCCTGATTAAAGGGACTGAAATTCTGGTGGTACCACTGGAAGATAAAAACTTTAATTTTGAAAATTATGAGCGACTCACTGGCCGCTGGACCATGCCGAAAGGCTTTAAACCAGAATTTATTGAAGTGCGTCTCACCGGTGCCAAGCCTGTGATTCGTCGTTTTAGTTGGGAACAGGGCAAAGCAGTCGAAAATCAGTCTGCCACCTTGTCAGAAATTCCGAAAACCGAAGCAAATGCAAATTAAGTGTGAAATATAAATCTTATGCCCAGCAATAAACGTCAAATGTGTTTAAGTGATATTAAAAATTCTTTTAATGAGTCTGGAATCGTTGATTGGCATATCAGCCCACGTTTAGCAAATGAACCCTCTGAAGACGGTGATTCTGACCTAGCTGTACAGACTGCACCGCCAGAACTGAAACGTCCACCGTTGTATGCCGTTGTTTTATTAAATGACGACTATACGCCGATGGAGTTTGTAATTGAAATTTTACAACAATACTTTGCAATGAATCTTGACCAAGCTACACAAGTAATGCTAACTGTACATTATGAAGGAAAGGGTGTAGCTGGGGTCTATCCTCGAGACATTGCGGAGACCAAAGCGAACCAAGTCAATAATTATGCTCGATCACAAGGTCATCCGTTACTTTGCCAAATAGAGCCTAAAGATTAAGGGGGTTACATGCTCAGTCGTCAATTAGAAGTATCACTACGTTTGGCTGTCAGCATGGCTCGTCAAAAGAGACATGAGTTCCTGACCGTAGAACATTTATTGTTAGCCTTGCTTGACAACGATTCCGCCGTGAATGCCCTGAAAGCATGTGGTGCGGACATCATCGTGTTGCGTAAGGAATTAGAAGAGTACGTAGAACAACATACCCCTAAACTTGGTGAAAATAGTGATCAGGCACCACACCCGACAGAAAGCTTCGACCGGATCTTGCAACGCGCGATTTTTCACGTGCAATCAAGCGGTGGCGATCGTACTGTAGAAGGTGCTGATATTCTGGTTGCCATGTATTCTGAGCGTGACTCATTTGCAGTCTATCTGCTTAAACGTCATCAAATTAACCGTCTGACCCTGACTCAGTACCTGTCTCATGGTACCCGTAAAGAAGATGTACAGTCTGAAGAAGAAATCGAAGACCTAGATGGCGAATCAGCATCTTCAGCAAGTTCAGGTCCACTTGAACTTTATACCACTAACCTGAATGTTGAAGCACAAAAAGGCAAGACCGATCCACTGATTGGTCGTGAAAAAGAAATCGAGCGTGCCGCGCAAATCCTTTGCCGCCGTCGTAAAAACAATCCACTCCTTGTCGGTGATCCGGGAGTTGGTAAAACCTCAATTGCTGAAGGTCTTGCTTGGTTAATCGTCAATGGTAAAGCGCCAAAACCACTGGAAAATGCTGAAATTTTCAGTCTGGACATTGGTGCTTTGGTAGCAGGAACCAAATACCGTGGTGATTTTGAAAAACGCTTGAAACAGCTTTTAAATGCGCTGAAAAAGAAACCTGAAGCCGTGTTGTTTATTGATGAAATTCACATGATTATTGGTGCAGGCTCGAGTATGGGCAGTACCATGGATGCATCGAATCTGATCAAACCGGCGTTGGCAAATGGTTCTTTACGTTGCATTGGCTCAACCACTTTCCAGGAATACCGCCAGGTCTTTGAGAAAGATCATGCTTTGTCACGTCGTTTCCAGAAAATTGATGTGAACGAGCCATCTATTTCTGAAACTATTGATATCCTACGTGGTCTGAAATCGAAGTTTGAAGATTTTCATCATGTGGAATATGACGATCAAGCTTTGGTTTCTGCGGTAGAACTTTCTGCAAAATTTATCAACGACCGTTTCTTGCCAGATAAGGCGATTGATGTCATTGATGAGGCCGGTGCTCAGCGCCGTTTAAAAGCGGAGCAAGACGACAGTTTGATTACTGTGGAAAATATTGAAGACATCGTCTCTAAAATTGCGCGTATTCCACCAAAAACTGTTTCTAAAGATGATAAGAGCGTGCTGGAAAATCTTGAGCGCGATCTGAAACGTGTGGTCTTTGGTCAGGATGAAGCGATTGAGGCCTTGGCATCTGCGATTAAACTGTCACGTGCCGGTTTGAAGTCTCCAGATAAGCCTGTAGGTAGTTTTGTCTTTGCGGGTCCTACAGGTGTTGGTAAAACCGAAGTGACCAAGCAGCTCGCGAAACAGATGGGTGTGGAACTGGTTCGTTTTGATATGTCGGAATATATGGAACGCCATGCAGTGTCTCGTTTAATCGGTGCACCTCCGGGCTATGTCGGTTTTGATCAGGGTGGGTTATTGACCGATGCGATTCATAAAAATCCACATTGTGTGCTATTGCTCGATGAGATCGAAAAAGCGCATCCAGATGTGTTTAATCTGTTATTGCAGATTATGGATCATGGTTCATTGACCGATAACAATGGGCGTAAATCTGATTTCCGTAACGTGGTTTTGGTACTAACAACCAATATTGGTGCTGAAAGTATTTCACGTGTCAGCATTGGTTTTATGGAACAAGACAATAGTAACGATAATCAGGAAGCGATGAAGAAAGCCTTCTCGCCAGAATTCCGTAACCGTCTCGACGGCGTGATTCAGTTCAAGGCATTACCAAGCAGCATTATTGAAAATGTCGTGGATAAATTCCTGACTGAACTTCAAGCACAACTGGATGACAAAAAAGTCATGCTGGAAGTGGATCAAAGCGCACGTGAATGGATGTCAGAACATGGCTATGACCGTTTAATGGGCGCACGTCCAATGCAACGTCTGATTCAGGAGCACCTGAAAAAACCGCTTGCTGAGATGATCCTGTTTGGTGAACTGGCTGAAAATGGCGGCAATGTTGCAGTATCGGTTAAAAAAGAAAATGGTAAAGCGGTTGGCTTAAAACTTGAGGTTTTTGAAGATCAGACTGCTGAACCGGCCTAATGAACAAGAAAGATCAAACCCGTGCTTGCACGGGTTTTTTCATGCATTCATATTTTAAAGCATTAAACTCATTCATCTAGTTCAAAAGATAAATTATGGATATTCAAATTACCAAGTTGTTCACGACATTTTTCCTGTTTTTGGTCACAGCACTGATGGAAATTTTAGGCTGTTATTTTCCTTATCTAATTTTAAATCAGGGGAGAAGCCACTGGTTATGGATTCCGACAGCTCTGGCTTTAGCAGTTTTTGTCTGGCTGTTAACCTTGCATCCAGCTGCTTCAGGACGGATCTATGCCGCTTATGGCGGTATCTATATTTTTTCAGCACTGATTTGGTTGCGCTTCGTTGATCAAGTGACTTTATCGCGTTGGGATCTGCTTGGTGGCATGGTGGTGATACTGGGTGCACTGATTATTATTTTGCAGCCGCAAGGTCTGGTGCGTTAGCAGGATATAATAACAAACCTTATCAAAAAAGGTAGCTAGAGCTACCTTTTTTTGTTTTTGGATTTTTTAATTTCAAATCAAACTTGATGTCTTATTTAGTTAGATTATTTTAATTTGCAATCTTTCTGGGAAATATCAGTTTTATAGGTTTGTGTCTGCGAGTTCAGGCTGAGTTCAACCTTGTATGGGTTCTCAATCTGATAGCGATGTTCAAAGAAAATTTCACAATTATTGAGCAGATTATTGCGAATGACTTTCATCACTTCTTTGCGCCCCAGGTCTTTTTCAAACTGGCTAAAATCGGGCGTGATGATCATGCCTTTCAGTGTGGTTTTATTGGCACTTAACTGTAATTGTTCAATAATCGTATTTTGATCAATCTGCAACGGTAAAGTTCTGGAATCTTCTGCACTGAGCACTGCGAGTAATTCATTCAGTTCAGTTTTTTTCTGAATTTTAAATTTGCTGTCAATAATATTTTTTTCTTGAAGATATTGGTCAAATTCAGAAGCATGCACCGGTAAGGCAGCACTGCTAAAACCAGTCAAGAGTGCCAAAGCCCAATATTTTTTTTGCATTGTATAAAATCACTTTTATTCCATTTCAACAATGATTATAAGAGCTGAGACAAAAAAAGCACCAGAGATTGGTGCTTAATTTGTGAAGATTCATCTTAAAAATTAGTCTTTTTTCAGATTTTCATTAATCAGAAATTCAACCAAGGCTTTTTGCGCGTGCAGGCGATTTTCCGCTTCATCCCAAACCACAGCATTTTTATGGTCAAGCAGATTTTCTGAAATCTCTTCGCCACGATGCGCAGGCAAGCAGTGCATAAACAAGCAATCCGGATGTGCAAGATCCATCAGACGTTCATTCACCTGATAATCTGCAAAGGCTTTTTCACGGATCTTTTGCTCTTCTTCCTGGCCCATGCTTGCCCAAACGTCAGTCACGATCAGGTCGGCATTTACCGCTGCATCTTCAGCAGAAGGAACCAGTTCCACGCAATGCGCAAATTCAGACAGGAATTTTTCTTGTGGCTCATAGCCTTTTGGCGCTGCAATTTTCAGATTAAAGCCCCACATATGTGCAGCTTCAATATAAGAGTTACACATATTGTTGCCATCACCGATCCAGGCCACAGTTTTCCCTTCAATTGAGCCACGTTGCTCTACATAGGTCTGCATATCAGCAAGTAACTGGCAAGGGTGGTGGTCATCAGTCAACGCATTAATCACTGGAACTTTTGAATAAGATGCAAAACGCTCCACGATATCATGGCCGAAAGTACGGATCATCACAATATCCAGCATGCTTGAAATCACACGTGCAGAATCTTCAATCGGTTCACCACGACCTAACTGGGTATCGCGTGAAGACAGGAAAATCGCGCTACCACCAAATTGGCTCATGCCAGCTTCAAACGAAACACGCGTACGGGTACTCGATTTCTCAAAAATCATGCCCATCACTTTACCAACAAATGGTTGGAACACTTCATTGTTATGCTGTTTGCGCTTAAGCTCAATTGCGCGTTGCAAAATCTGGTTAAGTTCTAAAGTTGATAAATCGCGTAAGGTGAGAAAGTGACGGAGAGCCATTCGTTACTCCACAATAATTGCCGAAAAACTCGATCAACAATCAGTTGTTGGTTAGTTTAAGAAAAAAATACGGAATCGGCTAATATACTATAAGCAATGAAAAATGCAAAAAAACTAGACTTTTTGATGACCGTCTAAAAAGCGATCCACACAATAACTGATGTATTTGTCGATTTCCTGATCATCTTCCTGTACCGGAATTCCCATCAGAATACGCCATTCCAGATTGCGCAAAATACCAAAATACAGCTGCGCCGAATATTGTGGATTTTCGCAATGCAATAAACCTTGCGCATCTGCCTGTTCTAAAGCCGTGGCAATGGCACTTTGCACATGCACCGGGCCTCGCTCATGAATATGCTGAGCAAGTTCAGGATTACGCTGGCTTTGTTCCAGCACCAGACGCATAAAGGCCGAGTTTTCCGGTTGCATAATCTGGTGATAAAAATTAAGCAACGTGTGTACTAAATAACTACGAAAATCCAGTGCCATCAGTTCGATCGGAATACTGATATCTTCAAAAAACTTGATACGACGATAATCGCAGATGGCTTTAAACAAGCCCTCTTTATTGCCAAAGTACTTATAAATAGAGGCTTTGGAGCCACCGGCATGCTGGACGATATCATCCAGAGACACAGCATCATAACCCCGTTCCAGAAATAGCTCGGTTGCACTGATCAGCAGCGCAATACAACGCTCATGACCACGTTTGGTCTGTGGCAGATCTTTGGCGAGCGGTTCTAGGGCGAGGTCTTGCATAGGAGATAGTACATCAACATGTCAATAGAGATTGAAACGCCATCATAGCAAATATATGCACATATTTCATAATTGCGCCGGATAAGGGCGCTATTTGCTAATTAGGTAAAGCAAAACTTAAAAATTTGACTAAAGTTTTAGAGTATTTGTTCTATCAGGTTATGGAATGAGCAAGCCAAATGAGTATACTCGAATTTCAATAATTATAGCCAAGACTGTGGAAAAGGAAGATGACAGAACAAATGTCTGCAGGTTTAAGATTTAGACAAGCGCTTGAAGTCGAGAAACCATTGCAAATTATGGGCACAGTAAATGCCTATGCTGCCATGATGGCCAAACAGGTCGGTTATAAAGCCATTTATTTATCAGGTGCGGGTGTCGCGAATTATTCTTATGGTTTGCCTGATCTGGGCATGACCAGCCTGGATAATGTTCTTGAAGATGTACGCCGGATCACTGAGCGTGTGGATACACCTTTACTGGTTGATATTGATACCGGTTGGGGCGGTGCATTAAATATTGCCCGCACGATTAAGCAGATGATTACAGCAGGAGCCGCTGCGGTTCATATTGAAGATCAGGTGGCACAGAAGCGTTGTGGTCATCGTCCAAATAAAGAAATCGTATCGCAGCAGGAAATGGTCGATCGTATCAAAGCGGCTGTAGATGCGAAAACCGATTCAAACTTCGTGGTGATGGCGCGTACCGATGCGCTACAAAAAGAAGGCTTGCAAGCCGTGATTGATCGTGCTTCTGCCTGTGTTGAAGCGGGTGCAGATGCGATCTTTGCTGAGGCGATGACCGATATCACCATGTACCGTACAGTGTGTGATGCGGTCGGTGTGCCAGTCTTGGCAAATATTACCGAATTTGGTGATACACCGTATTATACGGTAGGTGAACTGGCTGAGCAGGGCATTGGCATGGTGCTGTATCCATTGTCAGCGACACGTGCAATGCAAAAAGCTGCACTTGAGGTGATGCGTTCGGTGCGCGAACATGGTACTCAGGTAAATGTGCTGGATATCATGCAACAACGAAAAGAACTCTACGAATTTTTAGATTATCACAGCTTTGAAGACACATTAGATAAACTGTTTAAACAGGAGAATTAAAAAAATGGCTGAAGGAAAAGTACTCACTGGCGCAGGATTGCGCGGACAAGTGGCGGGTAAAACCTCACTTTCAACAGTAGGCAAAAGTGGCGCAGGTCTGACCTATCGCGGTTATGACGTGCAGGATCTGGCTGAACATTGCCAGTTTGAAGAAGTCGCTTATCTGATTTTCTTCGGAGAATTGCCGATGGCAGAGCAATTGGCTGCCTACAAAGCCAAACTGAAATCCTTGCGCACTTTACCTCAGGCATTAAAAGAAGTCCTTGAGCGTATTCCTGCCGACTCGCATCCAATGGATGTGATGCGTACTGGCGTTTCCATGCTGGGCAATCTTGAAACTGAGCAGTCTTTTGAGCAGCAACAGGATATCGCAGACCGTATTTTGGCAACTTTGCCGGCAATCATTTGTTACTGGTATCGTTATAGTCATGACGGCGTACGTATTGAAGAAAATACTGAAGATGATTCGATTGGTGCACAGTTCCTGCATCTTCTGCATGGTGAAAAACCAAATGAGCTACATGAACAGGTAATGAATGTTTCCTTGATTCTGTATGCAGAGCATGAATTCAATGCTTCGACTTTTACCGCTCGTGTGTGTGCATCAACGCTGTCAGATATGCATTCCTGTATTACCGGTGCAATCGGTTCCTTGCGTGGCCCTTTACATGGTGGTGCTAACGAAGCTGCGATGGACATGATTGAAAACTGGAAATCACCAGAAGAAGCTGAGCGTGAAATGCTGGGCATGCTGGAACGTAAAGAAAAAATCATGGGCTTCGGTCATGCGATCTATAAGGACAATGATCCGCGTAATGGCATTATCAAAGTCTGGTCTGAGCGTTTGGCCAAAGATGTCGGTGATACGGTACTGTATCCAGTCTCTGTACGCTGTGAAGAAGTCATGTGGCGTGAGAAGAAATTATTCTGTAATGCGGATTTCTTCCATGCATCTGCCTATCATTTCATGGGCATTCCAACTAAGCTGTTTACCCCGATCTTTGTTATGTCACGTGTGACAGGCTGGGCAGCGCATGTGATGGAACAGCGTGCTGACAACCGTATTATCCGTCCAAGCGCAGACTATACCGGACCAGAACTACGTAAAGTAGTGCCAATCGCTGAGCGTTCTACAGCGGCTTAATCCGTAAATGTCCTAGAATAAAAATAAGGTCTCAATTGAGACCTTATTTTTTTAGTGAATTCTGTTATCGGCTTAACAGTGCCGGATCTTCAATGCTATAACCTGTTTCAAAAGGAATACCCAGATACTTTACTATTACCAGGGTCTTATTCTGTCGCGGAACTTTATAGGCCTGGCTAATTTTCAAGCCTTGCTGATAACTGACTGCTTGCTGAACCGGACTTTTTTGTGAGCCAGATTTCACTTGATATTGATAGGTCCATTTTGGCACTTTTTCCTGAGGATCATGCCAGGCAGGCGCGCTACCTTTCGTTGTCTTTAACACCTTAAGCTGTGGCTTTGATTTTTGAATTGGATTTAATGGAACTAAACGTTTTTTGATTTTGGCAATGTCCTGATCAAACTTGCGACTGTCTTGATCATAATCGATGCGCTTGGTTTTAGGATTGATATATAAGGAATTGACCTGAACCAGTTGATTTGGTTTTTGGGATTTAAAATTATAATAATACAGTTGAGGCAAGCGTCCACGACCATCAAGATAATGACGCATGATATAAAGCTTCTGTTCTTTGACTTCATAGCCTAGAACTTCAATATTTTGTGGGCCGCCTACAGTAGCGAAAGCCAGACTGGGCAAGCTCAGAGGGAGCAGAAGCAGTGCGGTTTTAATATTCATGGTCATTCCACCCTCAAAAAAATAGATTGGCATTTGATCATGCCAATCTATCTTAAAATACGGTAGAAATAATGAAGCTTATTCAGGCTACATAATAACTTTGAAAGCTTAGCTGTTATTCAATAGATTGATCATGTCATGTGCAACCACAGCTGACAGTTTATTAAGGCGTTCAAGTGGCGAGCCTTTGAGATAATACTGGAACTGATGGATTTGCGTGCCATCATTAATGGCCACAAAAAAAGTCCCTTCCGGTTTCTCTGGTGTCGCGCTACCACCTGGTTTAAGCAATCCTGTACAGGCAATAATCCAGTCAGCATCACGGAACATTTTTTTACCTGCTTCCGCCAGAGCAACCGTTACCGGCATAGATTCCGCAGTATGACTATTGATCAGATTCTTGGAAATGCCCAATACTGAAGTCTTGACACTTACATCGTAGCAGATCAAACCACCAATCAGAATTTCGGCACCTTCTCCTTTACAAATGGAGAACTGGCTACTGAGATATCCAGAACTTGCGCTTTCGATAAAGGCAATTTTTATGTTTTTCTCTTCGAGTAAGCCGCAACAGGTTTTTATCATAGTCTCTATATTTTCTTTGTGGGAGTGATTTTAGATCAATCTAGACAGATTTTTTTCTGTCGATCAACTCCAAGTATATTTATATTTTTATGAAAGTTAAAATTTTTTTCATAGATCAGTGTAATTTCATGTTGACCTGATCGCAAAATCTGAGTGGTTAAAGTTTGGGCTATTTTCAAAAATAGAGGTTTCTTCTCAGGCGGAACAGTGGTAAAAATAAAAATAAAGTGCTTAGTGAAAGTAGGGTGTTGGAATGAAAACCACAGTAAAATATGTAGTCTTAAAAAGTCTTGACTATCAATTGGGTACACCATTATTTCAGGAAGAAATTGACGCTGATGGTCAATATTTTGATCAGATACCAAGCACGATTTCTTATCAGAATTTGCAGTTCAAAGTGAAAAGCAAAGAGCTTAAACGTTTGTATCTGGCCGAAGAGCAGGAAGATACTCAAACGATTATCGTCAAAGTAGTCAATATCTAATAAAAACTGAATAGAATAAGCCTCTTTTAAAGAGGCTTATTCATTATAAATAGATTAATAAATATAATTACAAACAATGATTTGACCTAAGTTAATACCAGATTAATAGCTAAAAATATTTAACTTAAAGTCAAGATAAATTCGAAACAGCTTAAGTGTTATTGGTGAGGTCATGTTAAGTGTCGTATTTCCTTACACTTAAGAATATTCAAAAAAATTGGATTTTTAATATTTTATTTAATCTTTTAAAAATATAGAAGATTTAGATTGATTTTTATATATTAATAGATATCAATAACATAGGTATTAATTGATTCTATTTGATAACGATTTTTAAATTTTATTAAAAATTTCATATATATGAAATAGGACTTAAGTTATTCCTTTTATTGGATAATAAATTTTTGACCTATATAATCTTTCATTATGTTTCTGTTGCATTATATCAGGTAATTTATGTTGCGCATTAATCTCCACTTCAAGTACTTATCTTACTATTTTTTACATTGAATTAATCTGTAACAGGTTAAAGGTTGGCGAAATCTAAAAAATGCGTAGAGTGGATATTAAGTCGAAACCTATCGGCTTTTAATTTAAAGCAAATAGTAAGGAATACCACCATGGCTAATAATCAACAGCAAGACCAACAGAAACAGCAACAACAACAGCAACAGCAAAATCAACAGCGCAATCAAGATCAGCAGCGTCAACAAAATAACCAGCAAAACCCAAATCAGCAACAAAATAACCAGCAACAACAACAGCCACAAGATGGTCAACACAATCAGCAACAGCGCGACCAGCAGCAACAAAACCAGCAAGGCCAACAGCAACAACAGCCACAGCAAAACAGTAACCAACAGCAACAACGTTCACGTAATCAACAAGATCAGTGAAAACCACAGCGTTAATTCTTTTTAAGATATACGCTCTTCATAAAAAAACCGCCTGAATCAGGCGGTTTTTTATAAATTTCATTTCACAATTAGACTGAACATAGATCAACACTGAATATTGGCTTTCAGCTTGTAGAAATTCAAGGCATTGTCTAGGTCGGTGAGCAACTCTTTTTCTGTATATTCCTTGGGTGCAAGTTTTAGCAAGGCAGGCATATAGTTATTTTTATATTCTTTAGGATATTGTTCACACAGGATGCGTGTTCTTTCTTCCAGACTAATTGTTGAAGAGTCGAGTTTGTCCAAATAAGCACTGAGTTGATTATCTGACTGTTCAAACTGCGCTTTAATATTTGCAGCAGCCTCGGCTGAATTCTCTGCTTGCTGTTTTTGGCAGCCGCTTATTGCCAGACTCATCAATAAAGTAATTAGGATGCGATTTTTCATGCTGCCAAAATATTGTTATTGCTCATATGAAAAATTATAGAGAGAAATGACTAAAAAGAAAGCAATGATCTATAAACTTTATGAGACATTGAACATTCATAACATCCGATATTGACTGAAATAAGGAATTTTCTTCTAAAAATCTAAATTAACCCATTCTCACTTATAGGTTTAGCAATTCTTCTTGGGTTTTGGTTATTTAGTAATCTTATTTTCTCATTAAAAATATTTTTGGATAAATTACAGTCATTTAATTAACAAAAGTAATGGTTTTTTCATATTTTGAAACATTGCATCTATATATCCTACACAGATTGGCTGCATGGCTAGTGATATCTTGGCGTCATTCTAAGAACTTAATGAAAATAATTAAAAATCAGCACATTATAAGGCCTGTTTAATTTAGGAGAGTTAAACAGGCTTTTTCTTTTCCGTCTTAAATCTGGTTTTTTCTTTGCTGATTGTATTTTTTGGTCATTCTCTTTCACATAAGTTTTCATACACAACATAAAGCCTGAAAATTTCCTCAGGAGAGATACATGAATAGATGTTATTTATATATCTCTTTTCACGAAAAGACAGGACAAAGCTATGATGAGATGTATATGCGCATTTGGCATGGGCGTAATGGTTGGTTGTTGTTTTAAATCTTGCAAAGAGAAAATGTGTCAGATGATGAGCAGCAAGCATTGTAAAAGTGATCATTGTAAAAAAGATCAGACGACTCAAGCTGAAGAGCCTGTACAAACTTAGCCCAAAAGCTTCAATTTTACTGAAAGGCTAAACAGAGCTGAGTACTGAAGTTGTTCTAGATCGCTGATCCAATCATTTTATATTGAATCATTCTATATTTAAAGCAATAAAGCTTGATCCTAGATTGAGCTTTTTACACTTAGGAGAAAAACATGATGCAATTTATATTTTGTTTATTTGGTCTTCATGGTGCGACTGAAATTAACTACACGTGTGACCATGATGAGGTCAAACAGTGTCGTGATTGCTTGAAAAATATTGAATAATGTGCCAAATCATCAGACATCTTAATGAAGATCAATCCCCGTTCAATCATCAGTTGGCGGGGTTTTTCTTTACTGATGAAATTTTTGGATCTAAACATAATTTCTCACAAGGAATACTTTATAAAAGAATCATTTCAATAGGATTACGTTTTGATAAATTCTTAGCTGCTTAGAACTGGAATACAATAAAATTTATGCGTGTGATCACCCATGCTCGAATTCTTGAAGCAATTCAAAAGAGGCCACAGGCTGAAACTGCATTAGCTGGTGGGGATTGACTGATTAAGGCCAAGCATCCTAAAGGTTTTACTGAAATGAAAAGACTTTTTCCGGCAGTGGATAAGCTTAGAAAATTTCATGTATTCGATATCGGCTCGCACGCGAATTCATATTCTTTGCTGTATCGTCTACGATCAGGCTGAACAGCTTATTTGCTCAGATGAACAACAAGAATTGTGAAATGTCAAAGAGCACTTGAAGGAAAGTTTGTCTCTTTATAAAACTGAATGTGCAACATAAATAACATTGATGTTTAGCAGCAGATATCATATTTATTTATTAATAGATATATGAAGGAGATGCATATGACAAATAAGCCAGAGCAAGAATCAAATCCGCATAAAGAATCAAATGACGACAAGGGTAATCAGGCATCTTATAAGCATGTCAAACCAGAGAAAAAACCCAATGCAGAACCGGAAAATCCATTGAGAGAGCAAAAATAGCTTTTTCACATGGACGAAGCCCTAACTTGGTTTAGGGCTTTTTAATTTCCCAATAAGCGTTGATCTCTAGGCTTTGCAATAAATTCATCTTTTATTTCAAAGAAAAATTCATGGGCTTGTTCATGATCGCAGTGCAACCAGTCATGTCGTGATTTTTCCGGAATCACAATGATCGAGCGTTTTTCGTCATTCGGATCATGAAACTGTTTCATAAAGGGATGTTGATCTGAATTTATGGTTAGCATCGAAAATGATCTGATTTTCTCACCATCAATGTGTGCGTCATCATAAATCGCCGCCACGGTAAAAGGATTGCCATCTTCACGTGAAATACCAAACCAGTGCGGTTTGCCGTCTATATATTTAGGCTCATAGAAGGTATCGACCGGTACTAAAGCAAACTGGTTGTTTTTCCAGGCATGTCGAAAACTCGGTTTGGATGCCACTGTTTCAGTCCGTGCATTATAAGTATGCCGGCCATATTTTAGTTCTTTCGCCCAGGTTGGAATCAGTCCGAAACGTGCGATATCCAGCTCATACTCGTCAGCACCACGCATAATGATTGGTGCGGGTGCTAAAGGATAAATATGCGTTTTCATGCCCAGTTCGAGTTGCTCTTCATGAATATCTAATAAGGAAAGACGTTTTTTTGAGGGGAATTCATAGTTCGAGCACATAAATAACCTCTTTCATTCTAATTATTGTCTGCTAAAGAACTAAGGTATAAAAATGATGGGCTCAAAACAATTCGAAAGCGTAAGTGTAGTTTTAACACAAAGTAAGAATACGGATTAACATTAGTTTATCTTCTTTATAGAATAGTATTCCTTTAAAGGACTATTCTATAAATATGAAGATTAAAATATTTGCGTTTTTAATGATTAAATGCAAAAGCTCACCAAGTTATTTTGTAGGGCAGGTGCTCAAAGCTTTTCCTTGTCCAACTGAATTGATAAAGTTTCCAATCAGAAATTCACTCTGTCTTAAGGAATCACGATGATCTCCATTTTTGACGAGATGGAAGACGATAGATTTTTGCTTTGTACATACCTGCTGGTAGTAAGCATAAGTACCACGATAATCGACCAGTTGATCTTTCTCGCCTTGTACCAGCAGAACCGGCACAGTCGGTGTCATATTCTCAATAGACTGTTCTTTTAAATAATTTGTCAAAGGTGCCAGATTTACATTTGATTTAAAGACAGTCTTAGGTGCTTGTTTTAAGTCCGATTGTAATTCTGACAAACAGCGACTGCGTGCATGATTAAGAATTTCTCCCATTTCTGGGCTCACTAAATTTGCTGGAGCAAGCAGCGGATCTGCAGCCTCTGCTCCTAAAAGCACAATTGGAAAAAATGCGGCGACATTAGTCGTGATTTGCGAATTGCTGGCAACATATTCAGCGATTCCTTCATATTGATAACCGCCTGGTGCCAGTGCAATTGCCCCACGAAGATTAAATTCAGGCGCATCTTTTTGACCGGATGCTGCAACTTTAATAGATGCTGCACCTCCTTGACTATGACCCATAACATACCAATTTTTACTAAAGCTATAAGGCTTTAAATGGTGGATCGCTCGTACAGCATCAACGACAGTATGCAACTGACTTCGCGCATTCATATAAGGATGACCGCCCGGAGTGCCTAAACCTTGATAATCAGGTGCAACGACTGCATAGCCGCGAGCGAGCCAGGCATTCAATGCTTTAGCAGCGATTTGCTGATAGACATGGACTGGCCCGCCCACATAATCCCCAGAGGGTGCACATGTATCAGCAACGCCAGTTGTACCATGCGCCCAAGCCAGAACAGGCCAGCCATCTTTAGGGAATTTGCCTTTAGGTAACAAGATATAGCCTGAAGTGACAATGGGTTCGGATTTTGTGCCACGACTGCGATAATTAATTAAGAAACGTTGTGAGGCATTCGTAAACAGATCAGTATTTTGTTCTTGTATAGATAATATTGTACCCGGTATTTTTTCCGAAATATGAGATGCTTGGATTTTGCTGTTATCGGGAAGTGGAGGAGAGGCTATTGCATATGTTGAACCTGAACATAAACAGCTCATGATTAATTTAATAATAGGAGATTTAATTTTCATCGCTGAAACCATTTTCCTTTTTATAATGTCATTTTTAATGTAGCAGCTTTATTTATGTTTCTAAATTAACTCTGCACAAAGTTTGTAAACTAAAGCTTTTAAGTTAAGGCGAATATGCAATACAACAGGTTATTTTAGGTTAGCTGATAACTTTAATATAAGCACTTATATTTTAATGTGGTTCTGATCTGTGAGTAGAATTCATATCATGTCTAAGCTGACTAATACGATCATAAATCACCTTTCGCATTCGGTTTATTACTCCCAGAGGTTTGTGCTCTGGTAGTGTATGCCATGGTGTAAAAGAGAGGTTTTCACAAAACTTGTTTTGTTCAGGCGTATCAAAAACTTGTTGGGGAATACGGATAGTGGCTACCTTGTAAAAAGGTGCTTGGCTTTCTTGCCATTCAGTCATGGAATCTTCGACCGACATGCTGTTTGATGTTCTAGGCTGTACCAGAAACTCCATACATGCTTCACTTTTTTGCAAATGTTGGCGCAGGTTTTCTCTTAGAAAATTATGATGGGGAGCATGTGGAAGAGGATCTATCACTGTCGAACATGCTTGAGCTGAATACTTTACAGCTTGACGATCAGTGCCTATTCCTAATTGATAGGGCACCATAGACCAATATCTAGTTTGCAAAGAATTAGAAATTTTATTTCTTGTATTTAAGGCAATCCAGGTTCCTTTAGCTCCTAATGCAAAAGGAATATGCAGTTTATTAAAAAATCTATCGCTATTTATATCTTGCATAAATGACATATATCGAACTGGATCATTCACAAAAAAGACAGGATGATTGATCATAATGAAATCTTGAGTAGAGGTTTCATCATCTAAAAGCTTTTCTCCCGGTACTCCTAAAAGTTTTATCGCCATGCCACGGGCATCTTTTTTAATATCTGCTTGTTGGGCATCTTTAGAACCATTAGAGAAACGAATCCAGGCTTGATATGTTTTTCCAGGAAGAAAAACACCTTGAGCCAAGTTTTTAGGAAGAGCTTCATCTACTTTGAATTCTGCGCGTACACAACCGTGTGCTTTGGGATGGGCATCACGTAGCGCGATACCTGTGGAATATTCTTTCCGAATCGATATCTCAATTATATCTGCGATTTTTTCAGTTATATTTGCTTCATCAGGATAAAGACTTTCACTTAAATGCTGATCTATATTGGGATGAATATTATCTTTTGAAGAGTTAGATGCTATAGGGGAAGCGTTAGCATATGCAGCACTACAAATACTTATTGCCATTAAAGAGAAAACTAGACCCGAGCATATAGGTCTTATAAAGTTAGGCATTGATTTTCTCCTTGCTATAAAGCTAGAGTTAGTTTTAATTTTTTAGCCTATGAACTGAAAATTCTTTGGACATACTTTAGCCATAAAACAATGATAATGTCTGTGTAATTATTGATCTTCAGATTTTAAGTCCATCCAATTCCTTCCTAAAACTGTTTCCACTCTTTGTCGTGTGCTCAATATAGAAGACGATTTATGTTCTTACTTTAATTTAACTCAACACAGAGTTTTTTACTTTAGCAAAATTTATCCATAAACTTATGAAAATTTATTTTTAGACTAATGCGAGATGCTCGTAGCAAAATCAAGAGTCGTCGAATACAGTGCTATAGAAATTTATTGAGTTTAAAATTTTGAAAATATTAGGATATATAAATCAATGCCAGTTCTAGCAATCCAGCATAGACTCAGTGGATTTTACTTTTTTTACTATGCGATTGTTGGGGCATTCATGCCTTTTTGGAGTCTGTATCTTGAAGATCAAGGCTTCAATTATCAGGAAATCGGGATTTTATCTTCTATTGCGATTGTTACCCGATTCTTTGCGCCGTTGATCTGGGGTTGGATTGCAGATAAATCCGGTAAACGCATGTTGCTGGTGCGTATTGCCACCTGGATGGAAGCCTGTATCTGGTTCATGATTTTTATTATTCCCAATAGCTTTCAATCTGTAGCTTTACTGATGCTGATTTTCAGTTTTTTTCAGAATGCTATTCTGGCACAGTTTGAAGGTGTAACTTTGTTCTGGCTCGGAGAAAAAAGAGCAGAACTGTATGGCAAAGTACGAAAATGGGGATCAGTCGGCTTTATTATCGGTGTATTCGGCTTGGGCGCCGTCTTTGAAATTATTAGCATCAGTATGTTACCCGTCTTGTTGCTGAGTATTTCATTTCTGGCCTTTCTTTGGTCATTTACCATTAAAGAGCCCACGACAGCGCCTACCGCCCAGAAACAGCTCGAACCCTTATGGCCGATATTCAAACGCCCAGTCGTCTATAGCTTTTTCCTGATTGAATTGATTCTGCTATTTTCACACGCGCCATTCTATAGTTTTTATAGCAATTATCTCAGTCAGTCGGGATTTAGCACCAGCCAGATAGGGCTGTTTTGGTCAGTCGGGGTCATTGCGGAAATAATCATGTTTGCCTATGCGACGTTCTTTCTGACACGCTGGTCGTGGCGTCATCTGGTCACGCTATGCTTGTTAATGACCGGATTAAGATGGTTCATCGTCGGGATATTTCCTGCTTCATTCATAGCACAGTTTTTTGCCCAAACGATTCATGCTTTAAGTTTTGGTTTATTTCATATGATTGCGATGCGAGTGATTTTCCAGAATTTTTCTGCAGGGCAGCAAGGACGTGGACAAGCGCTATATAGCACGATGTGGGGGATTGGTGTGGCGAGCGGCAGTATTCTGGCTGGGCATTATTGGGATCAAGTCGGCGGCACATCTATCTTTATCGCTGCTGCAGCATCGACCTTGCTTGGCTTATTACTGATTTTTGGATTGCCAAATAAGGTCGAACTGCAAAAACAGGCTTGAAAATATCATCTCAGTATTAAATACGGATCTTGGAATATTGCCCAAACCACGGTTGTGCCTGTTCCAATTGAGCTGCCAGTTGTAATAGCAGATCCTCACGGGCAAACGGTGCAATAAACTGTGAACCGAGCGGCAGGTTTTGTTCATTCCAGTACAGCGGTACAGACATCGCCGGGAGTCCGGTAATATTGGCCAACTGGGTAAAAGGCACCCACTTCAGGTTTTCTTTCACAATCTGATCGACCAGTTTACCTTGCGCCAGTAAATGCGCTTTATTCAGTTTCAATAAACCTTTAAGAATCGGTTTCTGCCAGTTTGGTGTTTTGACCTCACCATTTTTCGGCGCCACTGTCGCCGTGGCAGGCGTCAGATACAGATCATAGTCATCAAAGAAATGATTCATCTGGGTCACGTACTGGCCCCAGTTATTCAGGTTCTGGATATAATCAATCGCGCTGGTTTTGGCCCCAAAAGCCGCCAGCGCTAAAGAGTCCAGTTCAAAATCATTCGATTTGGACGGATAGCCTTTCTGGATTTCATCCAGCATAAATGAAAACTGGCTAAACCAGGTGGTAATAAAATCCTTGGCCAGTTGCATGCCATCAATGGCTGGACGGTCTTCGACCACTTCATGGCCCAAAGATTCTAGCAATTTGGCTGTTTGTTCAATGGCTTTGATGGCATCCTGCGAAACAGGTGTGCCAATCGTAGAATAAGTGCTAAACGCAATTTTCAGTTTTTTTGGCGGTTGCTGAATCACATCCAGATAATGATGCTGTGGACGCTGAATCTTAAACAGTGAACTATGATCTTCACCATGGGTGGCATCCAGCATTGCAGCACTATCCCGTACCGTTTTGGTCAGTACATGCTGAATCGCGGCGCCATGCATGGCTTCACTCATTTGTGGTCCCCAAGGCGTGCGGCCACGACTCGGTTTCAGGCCAAACAGGCCGCAATAGGAAGCGGGGATACGTATCGAGCCGCCACCATCACCAGCACCCGCAATTGGTACAATTCCGGCAGCCACGGCAGAAGCGGAACCACCGGACGAGCCGCCGCTATTATGCTGTAAATTCCACGGATTTTTACAGCTGCCCCAAGCATCTGGTTCAGTAATACCTTTAATCCCAAATTCAGGAGTATTGGTACGTCCAAAAGTCACAATCCCGGCTTTTTCCCAGCGATTGACAATCTCGGCATTGGTCTCGGCGATATAACCAATCCGTTTTAAGCCCTGACAACCATAAGAAGTTGGATAACCGGCATATTCCTGAAACAGGTCTTTAACCAGAAAAGGCACACCGGCAAAAGGTCCGGACAGATTTTGCTGGCTCCGTTTCAATGCATGCTCATGCATCGGAATAATAATTGCATTTAGCTCGGGATTGGCAATTGAGCTACGCTCTAGTGCAGCAGATAAAAGTTCACTTGAATGTACTTGTTTATTGGCGACCAGATCAGCCAGTCCTAAACCGTCATATTGCAGATATTCTTCAAATTTCATTGCCATTCCCTAGTGTTGCTGCTTCAAGGTTGTAGATCATTTAGGCTCAAGATGCAAGCACCACCTGATTTCGCCCACGATGTTTGGCCTGATACAAGGCTTGATCTGCAATATTGATCAGGTTTTGCAGGTCTTGGGCCTGCGGTTCATTTTGATGAGTGATGCCCACACTCACGGTAATATACAGGGGCGAGCCATCTGATTGATAAATCGGGGTTTTTTCCACCAGATCACGAATCCGTTCTGCAATAAGACGTGCTTCTGATGGTTCGGTATTCCAGAGTAACAGCACAAATTCTTCCCCACCAATTCGTGCAAACAGATCTTCAGCACGTAAATTGCAGCGAATGATTTCCGCAAAATGTTGCAGCACCTTGTCACCGACATGATGGCCAAAATCATCGTTCAGACGTTTGAAATGATCAATATCCAGCATGATGACCGAAAATTCCATTCTGTTGGCATATTGCAGTAAATATTCACCTTTCTGAAAGAAAAAATGACGGTTCATGGTGCGGGTCAGACTGTCATGATTGGCCAGATAGAGAACCCGTTTAAACAGCTCATTGCGGTTTTGACTAATAATACAAAGAATAAGCGGCGATAAGGCCAGCATAAACAGCCCGATCCGGAGCGAAATATAAATCGTAGAATCTGCCAAGGTGTCATGCGTTGTGGCATAAAACCGCGTCAGGCTGTAATAGGTTAAAATAGTCACAAACGCATTAATCAGTGTCATGCTAAACAGGCGATAGGTCAACGCAGCCCAAATCAGTGCAGCCAGAGGGTAGAGCATTGCGCCGGGGCCTGCAAAAATATTGGTAATGATGACACAGGCCACGACTGAAGATGCAGGTAAAAAATAGCTGAAGTAATTACGTTTTTGACGACGGTTTTTAAATAGATACTGCATGTCTTTTATTCTTGGGAATGCCAAGATTAAAGGGAGAAACACAATATAATTCACCATTTCACCGGTCCACCACAGACCAAAATCAATCCATAAATTCTCTTTGGTCATGAATGAATTGGGTAGATTTGGCAAGGTGAGAACTGCAAAAGCCGCACTGGCCAGACAGCCTGCAAAAGCGAAGATGCCAAATAAATGAACGAATGTATAACCAGTATTATAGTATTTGTAATTAATCTTGAAATATCGAATAAAAAATATCGAGACAATAGTGCTGATCAGATTAGACAAGGTAAGAAACAGGCTTTGTAATAGGCTGTTCCCGGTGATCAGATCTGCAAACATAAAAGCGCTGAATGCACCAAGCCAACCTCCCATATTATTTAAATGTGGAAAGCGTAAGAACAGGGCTAACAAGGCAGCATTGGCCGGCCACAATAAGGCCAGATACTCAATTGGTCTGGTTGCGATCCCAATAAAACAACAGACTAAAACAGCGAAAACAATGACAAAATAAGCATAGGTTTCATGATTTAATTGTTGTTCTGTTATTCGAGCTAATTGCAAATTTAAAATCCTATTCAAATTTTTAAGTGTGAATGATCACTTTGTTCAGCAACTAAGTTTGACCCAAAATATAATTTTATTGTTTGATTAATCTGTTATTAATGCGAACTATTAAGATTCTTATATACGAAATATATACAAAAAAAGTCAGAAAGGAAATCCATGTTTTTAAACAATGTGATAAATAATTTCTGACTCTGTATTGAAATTGCGTTAGAGCGGGACACGATCCCAAAAAATATGATAATTTAGAATCAATTGTTAACAAGATGCCGGTAAATATGAAAAAAATATGTCTTAGCCTTATCTTACTCATGAGCTCACCTTGGCTAATGGCGACAGAAAATAAAAAACCAGCGAATGCTCCTGCTAAAGCTGCTGAAATCCCAAATACATTTACTGTGAAAACCCGTCCGGAAATTGTCGGATTGTGGGGAATGGAAATCCCGAATAATAAAAAATGTATCGAATATTATAATTTTAAAGGCAATAATAATGTGGTGATTAAAAGTGGCGATGAGTGGACGTCGGGGCTATATGACTATCAGCCGGCACAGGATCCTTCGCAGCAGATTCCAGCGCTGATTCTGCAAGTAAAATATGACAATAATGAAAAAGACTGTTCAGGCAATCAGGTGGATCAGTCTGGTGAAATTTCGCAATATTTTGTGAAATGGCAAAACCCTTATACCATTAACTTCTGCGCCAATGAAAAAGCCGAACAATGTTTTGCTGTGCTCAGACGCGTATTGCCTTAAATTGCAAACAATAAAAAAACCGCTGAATGACAGCGGTTTTTTTTATGAGCTTTGATTTAAGCTTTGTCTTCAGCACCTTCAAGCTGCTTTAACAAATGCTTCTCTAGGTAATGAATATCCATTGCCTGTTTGCAGAAGTTTTTATCCTGAAGGATTAAATCTTTATGCAAAGGAATATTGGTTTTAACGCCAGTCAAAATCATTTCTTCCAAAGCATTTCTCATTCGAGAAATAGACGTCTCACGATCCTTACCATGCGAAATCAGTTTGGCAATCATCGAGTCATAATACGGCGGAATGCTATAGCCTGGGTAGATGTGCGAGTCTAAGCGGATACCTGCGCCGCCTGGTGCATAGAAGCTCTCAATCTTGCCGGGTGAAGGCAAGAAGGTTGATGGATCTTCTGCGTTAATACGGCATTCAATCGCATGTCCTAAAACCTTGACATCTTCTTGCTGAATATCCAGACCTAAGCCGCCAGCAATACGCAATTGCTGTTCGATAATATCGATACCCGTGACCATTTCAGTTACCGGATGCTCAACCTGAACACGCGTATTCATTTCAATGAAGAAGAACTCATCATCTTCAAACAGGAATTCGAATGTACCTGCACCACGATATTGCATCAATTTACAGGCATTGACACAGGCTTCTAGAATATCAGCACGTGCTTGCTCTGGTAAGTTCGGTGCTGGTGCTTCTTCCAGTACTTTTTGATGGCGACGCTGTAGTGAACAGTCACGATCATACAGATGAATCGCATGACCATTACCATCAGCAAGTACTTGCACTTCGACGTGACGTGGCTTTTGCAGGAAACGTTCCATATAGACCGTATCATCACCGAACCACATTTCTGCATCACGCTGTGCAGCCTGAACAGATTCCAGCAGGGTATCGACATTTTCTACGATACGCATACCACGACCACCACCGCCAGAAGCAGCTTTTACAATCAGTGGAAAACCGATCTCTTTGGCTTCAGCCATGGCATTGTGAATCGTTACGGCATGGTCGCAGCCCGGTACTGTTGGTACACCAGCTTTTTTCATGGCAATAATGGCAGAAACCTTGTTTCCCATTAAACGAATATGTTCCGGACGCGGACCAATAAAGATAAAACCAGAATTTTCTACGATTTCTGCAAATTCTGCATTTTCAGCGAGGAATCCATAACCAGGATGGATTGCATCTGCGCCGGTAATTTCAGCAGCTGTAATAATCGCAGGAATATTCAAGTAGCTGTCACTGCTCGCACCAGGGCCGATACATACTGCTTCATCACAGAAACGTAAGTGCATCAGGTCCTTGTCTGCGTCAGAATAGACACCTACAGTTTTGATCCCTAAAGTTCTGCAAGCACGGGTGATGCGTAACGCAATTTCACCACGGTTTGCAATTAAAACTTTTTGCAACATTATAAATCCCCGGGGTGATTAAGCGCGGTAGCGGAAAAGTGGTTGACCGAATTGAATCACTTCACCATTTTTCACCAGAATTTCTTCAATCACACCGCTTTGAGTAGCTTCAATCGGGTTCATGATTTTCATTGCCTCGATAATACCCAGCGTATCGCCTGCAGAAACGGTCTGGCCAACTTTAACAAATGTCGGTTCACCTGGGCTTGGTGCTGCATAGAACACGCCGACCATTGGTGAAGTTTCAACTGCGCCACGAGGAGATTTTGCTGCTGGCGCTTCGGCTGCTGGTGCAGGCATAGCAGGAACAGCTGCTGCAACCACTGGATTACGACGAGTTAATGCAATCGACTGATCGCCTTCTTTAACTTCGATCGCCTGTAAGTCAGATTCAATCATCAAGTCGATGAGTTTCTTGATTTTACGGATATCCATGAGACAGTATTCCTAATTAAGATTGTGTAGAAGGTTGTATTTTTTCAATGATATAGTCGAGGGCAGCAGCATAGCCTTTTGCACCTAGACCACAAATCACGCCGATGGCTTTATCGGACAAGTACGAATGATGTCGGAATGCCTCACGTGCATGCACATTAGACAGATGGACTTCAATGAAAGGAATGGCAACGCCAAGAAGGGCATCGCGAACCGCAACAGAGGTATGAGTCAATGCTGCCGGATTAATAATGATATATTGAACGCCGTCTTGCTGAGCTTGATGAATTCGGTCAACAATGGCACCTTCCCAGTTGCTTTGGAACGTTTCGAGTTGTAATGTGGCCTTTTGAGCCTGAGTAATCAGTTGCTGGTTAATATCGTCAAGACTAAGGTGACCATAAACTTCCGGTTCGCGCTTCCCAAGCAAGTTTAAATTCGGTCCATGAATAACCAAAATGGTCGAACTCATCCAGCATGCTCCAATTAAAAAGTATCGGGGTTTGTTTGCAAGATGTCTGCAAACTCTGCTTATTATTGCATGATTTTCTACATTACTATTTATAATTTCTTTGAATTAACGTAGAAAGCATATAGCAAACAGTGGCGCTATAATGAAAACTTTGCAGAGATTTGGCAATGTTAAAAAATTACAATTCGCTGGGTATTCAGATTATTTTCATTGTAAACCCAATTGGCAAAAACAGTTAATATCCTTTATGTAACTGTATCTTCATGTTAACGCTAAATTCTTCCTTTTAGTGATATTTTTAGTTTTGAGCAAGAGTTGTCTGGCTGATTTTACCGCAATGTTCGACTTCTAGAGCATAGAAAACTCTTTACATTCTGACTTTAGAGTTGTGCTGATTATCCTCTTTATATATAAGCTATCGACCGCTTCTTAAAACGTGATGAAAATTTAAAAATATAAGATAAGACAATATGTTAATGATATTTTCTCTTATTGTCCTTGGATTTTCCTAGGTCTATTCTTCCAATAGATTGGAATTAATTACATTACTTTAACTTCAAGCATCCATGATAAGTGCTGTGCAAAAATGTACTTCATCTTCTAGATATAAGGGTTGAATCTCAGCAGGTTTAAGATAAAACGCTCGACTTATATGCTTCGTGTGTATAGATCTGTGAGGTGACGAATGTGTTCATCTTCAAGTCTTCTACGCAGTAAAGATATGATTCACCTAACGCATAGACAGTGGCAAAAACACATACATTTGTTGATATTTTGCTCGTCATCATCTTTGCAGAAGAGTTTAAAAGTATTGAAGAGCGTAAAGATTGAACCAAATAGGTCTGATTGAAGCGGAATACGGGCTTAAAGCAAAATTTGCTCTGTAGTTGCCTCATCTACATTAACTTCTTGAGCTAATCTTTATATAATCATGCGATACCTCTCAAACAAGACTTTCTATGACACCTGCATCCAAACTATTAAAAGCCAATAAAATCGAATACAGCATTCATGAATATGAACATGATGCCAATGCCAAAAGTTTCGGGTTAGAAGCTGCTGAGAAATTGGGGCTTTCGGTGGAAGAAGTCTTTAAAACTTTATTAGTCACGGATGAAAAACAGTATTTTGTTGCCATCTTACCGGTACATCATCAACTCAATCTGAAAAAAGTAGCGCAGGCCGTAGGATGCAAAAAACTCCAGATGGCAGATCCTAAACATGCAGAACGCTTGACCGGTTATCTGGTCGGCGGAATCAGTCCCATTGGTCAAAAGAAACGATTAAAAACGGTGATTGATGCCAGCGCAGAACAGTTGAATACGATCTATGTCAGTGGCGGTAAAAGAGGCTTGGATATCGGAATAAAACCAGCTGATCTTGCCAATGTGCTCAATGCACAGTTTGTCGATGTACTGGATACATAAGATCGAAGTACGATGATCACCTAAATTCATAGAACCTGAAGTGATAGATTTAAAATGGCTGCATATTTTTTGGTCGGAAATAACAGTAAATCATTTTATACGTTTGTATATTAGATAAGTTAAAACACAGCCTGACTGTGTACACAACAAGGAATGAAAACAAAAATATAAATTATGATGCGGAGCATAATGGATGAAAATTCAAAATAAAAAATGACCACGGTTCTGTCTGACATTATCTGCAATGGCGATGCTTTCTGCGTTGCCGAGTGTACAGGCCGCTACTTCGTCTTCAGCAGCACCTGCCAATTCACAGCAGGTTTTCTTTGTCGGAAATAACTGGGATGGCACAGTAACCGTGATTCGTCCATCGGGTGATTTTGGCAAAATAGGCGTCATTAACATGATTCCTGACCGTAAAGAGCGCCTTAAGGAAATTCACCTGAATCCAATCAAACTGATTGCTTATACTTATTCAGACTACAGCTGGTGAAGGCAATGACCAGCTGGTGGATGATATGTACTCGACACCAGACGGTCAGTCAGTCGTTGCATCGCGCCCAAGTTTCGCTGATGTGGTATCGATTAATATCAAAACCGGCAAGATTAACTGGCGGACGCCTGTTGAAGGCTTCCGTGTCGACCATATGGCAGTATCACCAGATGGGCAGCGCATCGCTGTATCTGCATCTTCAGGAAATGTGGTGCATGTACTGGATATCCATACCGGTAAAGAGTTGGGCCGTTTCAGCACTGGCGATAAACCGCATGAAAACATTTACTTCGATGGCGGCAACAAGATCCTGAACTCTGCCATCGGCAATGTTGAAACCTCGATGGATGCACAGTGGCAAGACTTTACTAAAGGTAAGCGTTTTATCACTATCGCAGATGCCAACACGCATCAGGTGCTAAGAAAAATTGACTTCAGACCTGCACTGGATGCATTTGGTCGTAAAGATTTATCCAACTCAGTACGACCAATGGTATTTAGTAAGGATGAAACCAAACTGTATGCCCAGGTTTCATTTTTTAATGGGCTGATTGAGTACGATCTGAATCAGAACAAGATTAGCCGGATCGGACAGCTCCCTGGCAGTGACAGTATCCCGAAAGACCGAACCAAATGGGTGAATGATTCACGCCATCATGGCCTATCAATCAGTGCGGATGGTGAAAAGCTCTGTGTCGCCGGTACGATGGATAACTACGCTACGATTGTAGATCGCAAAACACTGACAGCCGGGAAACTGATTTCTGCAGGTAAACCTTATTGGGCAACGCGAAGCCCGGATGGTCGTAGCTGTGTAATTTCAGAAAGTGAAACAGATGTAGTCACAGTGATTGATTTTGCCACAGGCAATAAAGTGCTGAGTGTGCCGGTAGGAAATCATCCACAACGCGTCCGGATTGGATATGCACCAGCAGACTGGTCAACGCCGTAGTCAATCGTCGATGAGCGAAAAAGACAGCTTTTTGATAAAGGCTGTCTTTCTTTAGCTGAGGACATAAAAATGAATGATAAAACAATTCTGTTCTATGTAATACTCGGATTGCTATTGTTTGGGACTTTAGTCGGTATTGGCTATCAGGTACGACAAGAAATCTATCGGACGAATTTTACTGATCAGACCCATTCTGATCCGGTCCTGCCAGCTGAAAAATCGGCAAGCTATATATCTGTTAACTCTCCTGAGAATAGTCAAACTACGAAGAAGGAACAGAACGATACGGTTGCAAAGCAAAGCGAATTATCAAAGCAACAAGAACAGTTATATCTGGACTTTACTCAGATCATTAACGCTTTAAGTGAGGGACAACGACCAGATCCTCACCAAGTCAGTTTGTTGATCACTCAGCAGCAAAAACTGGTAGAGGCCCAACTGGTGAGCAAGGCCGAAGCGAAAGCACGAATTGATTTTCTGATTAAGGTTCTGCCTGAAATGGATCATGAATTGCATCGGGCATTGCGAGTATTAGAACAAACTCGAATTTGAAAAATTAGATCCAGATGCATCTTTCATTATTCTAAGCCTAAAAATTGCTCTCATAAAAAAGCCCAAAATATGATTTGGGCCTTTAAATACATACTTTAAAAAGCTAAGTATCTTTATAAACAGTTCGCAGGCTTGGGTACACCAGCCAAACGGCTTAAGTGACGGGCAACTAGACCAGTATTAAACTTTTCCTGAAGCATGGCATTATTGATATCGGCACTGACAGTTTTCATTAAAAATTTAATCAGTGGGCGTGTTGCTGGTGAATGACCAAACTGCTGATAGAACTGACGTACCGCTTGCAGAATTTCAAAATGCCAAGGAGTTAAGCTCAGTTCCAGACTATCGGCCAGCACTTGAGCGACTTCTTCATTCCAGATGGTATAGTCAACCAGATGGCCATCTTGATCCAATTCTAAATTCATATCTAACTCATTTATTATTTCATTGAAATGCAGCGATTAAACTCGAGGCAAAGATCTGCAAAATCCGCATAATTCAAAAGCTTTATCTGATCAGGCAAAGGCTGTACTAATAACTCCGCATCATTTTTCAGTATGTGAATTTTCGGCAAGCTTTGAAGAAATGAATGCTCTAGCAGCAAAACCGCTTCACCCATCAGCACGACCTGATCACCCATTGTATAAGTTTGAGCCAGTTGCTCTAGGATCTGCGCTGTTGCCGAATAGCTGGATTGGATCAGATAAAGTGTGTGATTTGACATTTTTATATCCTTGTTCCTTACCAATACATCACATGATCAAAGCTTTGAATAAATTCAGAATTAAGCTCAATAAATTCGATTTCTTGTTCGCTCTGTGCCACAAATGAGGAATGCTGGTTTTTTTTCTCAATCAGAATCGGAGTGAGATCATAAAACTCGAAACTGTCGACCATATTTGATGCCAGTTTGAATGCATGATGCACCTGGTCAAATTGCAGGTCTGAATGCAGCAAACTGAGGGCAGCACTTTGTAGCAGGACTTTAACTTCTGCGCCAAAAGTTGCCAGGACCATCGTAGCCGAGAGGCTTTCATGCACCTGCAGACTGGTCAGATTGGCTTGGGTTAATATAACAAGTACAGATTTCACACAAGATTCCTTGGAAAAGCAACACATTCTAAAAAATGAAACATCTAGAATTGAATGAGACGTTGTGAGGATTGAACAGCATCGGCAAGTTCACCTAAACCGACCAATTCAAAGGCATCTGCCAGATTATGCTGGTGAATATTGTGACGTTGAGCATTGTCCGGATCTGTAATGCCACGCGCCAATGCTGCACTTACACAGACTGGAAGGCGAATCTGTAGCGCTTGCCATGCGTGTGTAAGATGACGTTGATCGTCGGGTACCCATTGCAGTGCATTTGCGACCGATACGCTGTCCTGATAGAAGAATACACGGAATGTTTCCTGTTTATCTTGCAAGGCCTGAGCCAAACCCAGGGCATGCCAGGCATAAATGGAAGTCGGTGCGGAGGTAACAAGAATTAAGGTGCTCATCGAAATTCACTACAGGCTTGATCAATAGCAACAGATTGATCTTGGCTTCATCAGAAAGTAGGTAGTATAAATGATTTTAGTGACGGGTGGATTAGGCTTTTTAGGCTCACATATTGCTTTAAGTCTGTTAGCACAAGGACTAGAGGTCATTGTGGTCGATAATTTGGCCAATGCCAACTTACAGACTCTGGAGCGTCTTGAATTTATCTCCGGCATGTACGTACCTTTTATCAAGATTGATATTCGCAATACCCCAGCATTGAACAAAGTCTTTGAGCAGCATTCGATTCAGGCTGTGGTACATACCGCAAGTTTTAAGTCACTGGAAGAATCAGTATTAAAACCACTTGAATATTATAATGATAATGTCAGCTGTATTATGAGTCTCATGCGTGCCATGCAACGTACCGGAGTGCGTCATCTGGTACATTTATCCAGTCTGGCGGTATATGGACAATCTGGCACAGATTTAAGCGAAGATCTGCCTTTTAACTATACCTATCCGAATCCCTATATCAAATCGCAACAGATGGTTGAGGAAATTATCCGCGATACTGCCAAAACTGACAATGAATGGCGGATTGCAATCCTACGTCTTTCCAATATCGCAGGTGCCTTTGAACACGGTGTACTGGGGGAAGCAGTGCCACCTTTGCCAAAAAATATTTTGCCTTTGGCGATGCAGGTCGCTGCACAGCAACGTGAATATCTGGAATTACGCCGTCAGGCTCATACTGCGGATGGCACAGTAGAACGCAGTTTTCTGCATGTCGCAGACTGTTGTGATGCCGTGATCAAGTCCTTGCAATGGCTGTCACAACAGCAGGAATTAAAATGTGAAGCCTTTAATATTGCTGGTGAATTGATTTCCATACAGGATTTGCTAGATCAACTGGCTGAAGTGACTCAATCTGCAATCAAAACCATGGATGCTTTACCATATCCCCATTCGGAAATGGATCAATTGGGGGCGAACATTGAAAAGGCGCGAAATATTCTACATTGGCAACCTCAGCGATCACTCAGAAAGATGCTTGAGGATGAATGGTTGTTTTATCAGAATATGCTCAGAGGGCAGTAAGTAAGAGTATTTAGCTTATATTTGATAATAATTATCATTTACATCATTACTGTAATCGATTACTTTAAATAAATAGATTAAATCATTGATATAGAAATTCCTAAAATCAGTAACAGGCAAGAAGAATTGAGGTTGAACATGCAAACACGTATTGAACATGACACGATGGGAGAGGTGGCTGTACCGAGTGAGGCTTTATGGGGCGCTCAGACTCAGCGTAGCTTGCAAAATTTCAAAATTGGCAATGAGCGGTTGCCACGGCCAATGATTCGTGCCATGGGACTCGTCAAAAAAGCGGCTGCCTTGACCAATGCCGAGCTAAACCAGATTCCCCAAGAACTGTCACGCTATATCGTGGATGCGGCAGATGAAGTCATCAGCGGGAAATGGGACAGTCAATTTCCACTGGTAGTCTGGCAAACTGGTTCAGGTACACAAAGCAATATGAACTGTAATGAGGTGATTGCCAATATTGCCAACCAGAAATTGGGCAATCATTTAGGGGCACAAAAACCGGTTCATCCAAATGATCATGTCAATCGTGCCCAATCTACCAATGATTCATTTCCAACTGCGATTCATGTGGCTGCGAGCTTGCAGATTAATGAACTTTTAATTCCGGCTGTCACACGTTTACGCGATACTTTATATGCCAAATCTCAGGATTTTGCCGATATTGTAAAAATTGGCCGGACACATCTACAAGATGCTACGCCTTTAACCTTGGGGCAGGAATTCAGCGGTTATGTCTCTCAGCTGGATCATGGGCTTCTTCGTCTAGAACAGGCATTGGTCGGACTATATGAATTACCATTAGGCGGTACAGCGGTTGGTACCGGTCTGAATGCCCATCCTGATTATGCCGTTCAGTCTGCTAAAACCCTGGGACAATTAACTGGCTTGCCATTTGTAACTGCGCCAAACAAGTTTGAGGCTTTGGCAGGCCGTGATGCTGCGGTATTTGCTTCTGGTGCATTAAAGACTTTAGCGGTTAGCCTGAATAAGATTGCCAATGATATTCGCTGGCTAGCCAGCGGGCCACGTTGTGGTTTTGGTGAATTGCGTATTCCTGAAAATGAACCGGGTTCTAGCATCATGCCGGGTAAGGTGAACCCGACGCAAAGTGAAGCGATGACGATGGTGGTCGCGCAAGTTCTCGGAAATGACACCACCATTAACGTGGCAGGTGCATCAGGTAACTTTGAACTGAATGTATTTATGCCGGTCATTGCCTATAATCTGTTGCAATCCATCCAGCTTTTAGGCGATGCGTGTAACAGTTTTAATGATCATTGCGCCGTAGGCATTGAGCCGAATCATGAGAAAATTGAACATTTCCTGCATGATTCTTTAATGCTGGTCACGGCATTGAATCCGGTCATTGGTTATGAGAATGCAGCCAAGGTTGCCAAAACAGCTTATAAGGAAGGAAAAACCTTAAAACAGGTGGCTGTTGAACTGGGTTTAGTCACCGCTGAACAGTTTGATGAAGTGGTGCGTCCTGAACAGATGGTCTCACCGAATGCTAAATAAGGGCCGGAGCACTTTTATTTTCAATCTTTACGCCTGTTTTATCATGGAATAGTCAGCAGTGGTTTTTATCTCAGGCAGAGTTGCGTACAATAGTGTTAGATGAGATTAACCACTGATGATTGTTTTATGCTTGATATTTATTTAACAGATGTTCAAAGAAAGGTGCAATTCAAGGATTATCCAGGTGAGCATCCTGTTAAATTTATTCTGAATTTCAAAAAGATTTTCCCAAGTGTGATGGAACTTCTTTTACCTGTGCTTCCCGATAATGAAAATCTGGAAGAAATGTCTTGGGAATCGACCAGCGATGATTTTGAAACCTTCCAGATGTTCTTAACTGGATGGGGTATTATCGAACTGCGTTTAAAAGCAATTACCCAGTTTAAAGATAAAGCATTTGCGGATCGTCTGGTTAAACAAGCCCAACAGAAACGCAAAGACTATCAAAAACAGCAGACTAAACTAACCACAGTTGAACTGGATTATTTGTTTATGCATGAGATGCATGCTCTGATTGATGCAGAGCTGGTGGAACTTGGTGAGAAATTCTATTTACCGATTTTACGTGAGCTGTGGAAGACTAAAGTATCTGCTCAGGTGTTGAACGCGAAGTTTTAAACGGGTTTTTTAGCTTTTATTTATAAAATTAATCTTCCAATTTTGGGGGATTAATTTTTATCTGCAAGATGAGATTTATTTCATGATGTGCTCTCTCTTAGAATAGCCTAAGCAAGATTAAATTTGGTGATTGAAGGTCTTTATTCTTAAAATTTTGATCAATAATAGCGCATGTTGAACCATTGTTTAGCGTCAGGCACTCGCATAGGGCAGTAGTTTTAACGATTGTTCAAAAAATAGATGAAAATGATCATTTTTAGCTAAAAAATATATAAAAATATCAATTAAATAGCCTAGCAATTCAGTTCATTATTTTTTAAGGTATATAGGCTTTATCTCACGTTAAAGCAAAAGTTTCATTGATTAGCTATCCTTCATAAAAATAACTGAAGGTTCAAATTTTCCCGAAGATATATCCCAGGATTTTCAAAAATGTCGAATCAGTTTTTAGATTTAATTACTAAACGCCGTACTATTTATGCTATTGCCAAGAATGTTGAACAATCTCCTGAACATCTAACTGATTTGATTCAGACTGCAATTAAGCAAAGTCCATCTTCTTTCAATTCACAGTCTTCGCGCGCCGTCATTTTATTCAATTCAGAACATGAAAAGTTCTGGGGCTTCGTCGCAGATAAATTAAAAAGCTATGCCAAAGATGAAGAAAGCGCTGCAAAAACCACAGCAAAAATGGCCAGTTTTGCGGCAGGGCTAGGCACTGTTTTATTTTTTGAAGATCACACAGTCGTAAAAGGCTTACAGGAACAATTCCCATCTTATGCTGATAACTTCCCAATCTGGGCAGAGCATTCGACTGCGATCGCACAATTTGCAACCTGGACAGCATTGCATACAGAAGGTCTAGGCGCATCATTGCAGCATTACAATCCGATCGTGGATGAACAGGTACATGCGGAATGGGACATTCCATCGAACTGGAAGTTGCGTGCACAGTTGGTCTTTGG
This sequence comes from Acinetobacter sp. L-24, assembly GCF_056857555.1. The sequence continues at coordinate 261,191 of NZ_JBSXNI010000042.1, forward strand.
TTCGATAGAAGGCGAGCCACGTGCCAAAGATTATCTGGCAGATGAAGAGCGCTTTAAAGTCTTCCAATAAGCTGAGATTCATATCTGCACTTAACACGGTTTAAGGGCAGATATTTTTTAGATCTCGATGAAATCCCAATCAGCTTCATTAAAATTAAGTTAAAATAGCGTGCTAATGAAAATTGATGAGTAAGACCGAATGTCGAAAAACACGCAAAACCTATCACCTTTACAAGAACTGATCGCAGAGCAAAAACTACTTTGTGAAGAAGTAGGCTCGGCTTATGTTGAAGTGAGTGGTGGTGATGTGGTTGCGGTGGCCGTACATACCTTGAAACAAGATCCGATTGTCGGCATCCGTAAAAAGCCTGAAACGGCTGAAAATATTAGCTGGTATATTTATGGTGGAGAACCTTCAAGTGAAGAAACTTTTGAAACCATGACAGTACGTGAATTACAGGACATTGCACCAGAAGTTTTACCGTATCTGGCTCTGGAAACAGGTTTTCGTTTCATGATCGATGCCGATGATTATGAAGATGTCTGGAAAGAAGAAATTTAAATGCTAAAAAAATCATCTTTCATTTGTGCTGGATTATTATTAGGACTGAGTAGCGTAGTCTTCGCACAGCCGCTTTCACAAAGTGCCTATGATGAGTTTATTTCAGCACAGACTAAAATCGTGAATGAAACCAAACATATTTTAGATGAAGATGATCAAAAGGCAGATGCACAAACTCAACGTCAGGCTTTCTGCAAACGACTGAAAGCCTATCAGGATATTCAAAAGGTGTCCGAAGAAAACAGCAGTCTGGATATGGCGCCCACGATGGCTATGATTGCCAAAAACTTTCTTGAGCGGCAGGATCAAAGTTTGACTCAATCTGGAATGACTACAAACGTATTTTGTAAAAATAGGGATGTAGAATAAATCATAAAATACTTTTCATTCTCGAACGTTTTTCGCAGTAGACTAAAAATAAATAAGTCTGTTTTACAATCAAATTTTATAGATATTAAAACCTGAAAGACCATCTCCCGAATATCATTTAATAAAGAAAATGTTAAGTTAATTTAAATTTATTTTGATGTGAATACCTCATATCCCGGGGATATATCAGCGGTAGTCAAATATATTGATAAGAATAAATGAATAATCTGGATTTTTATAATTTTCTGAAAATGTCTTATATACGTGATGTAATTTCTTGAACAGGATAATTTAAGTAGGATAGCGTGATTGCACGTTTATATTTAAGCTAATAACTTGAACATCCTAAGATATTAAAATAGCCTAAGCAATACATAATTTTAACAACTTTATCAAGAAAGGGAGAGAGGGGAAATTTATAATGTTGATGTTTACTACCTGTAACTCATTTGGACTTAAGACGTATTATTCTAAACAGAATCAAGTGGATTAATAAGCTACTTATGAATAGTCATTTTTTGATAAATAATAAGCAATGAATAATTAAAAACAATATTTTCAAAATTACCTCAGTCTATTTGGGTAATAACAGCGAGTTAGTTTAAGAAACACTCTGACCTAAAAGTGGTTTACATGTTATTAAATCCCAGTTTTAAGATTTTCATTAATTTTATTTAGTCTGCACCACAACTCAACCATCTTCTTTCATATTTATAGATAGCCAAATATCCATCCAGATCTAAAATCGTAATTTTAAATACTTACAAATCGATTATGAATTATTTAGCCTAAGCAAAATATATCCCCATAAAATAGCCTAAGTAAAATTTATATTTAAAAATTTCGCAATTGATTAATTCCCAATATAAATCCATTATAAACACTTAAATAAAGAAAGAAATCACGGAATTCTCAAATGATCCTAAATTATCAACTCCAACACCACGAAACGTCAGTACTATCTCCAATGATTTTTATTCATGGTTTATTCGGTAGTTTAAGTAATTTAGGAATACTAGCTCGATATTTTTCTGAGCAAAGAACCGTGCTTCAAATTGATGTACGCAATCATGGTCTTTCTGGTCATAGTTCAGACTTAAATTATCAGTTCATGGCGGAAGATGTCCTAGAAACTTTATCAAGTTTAAATATTCAAAAGTTCATAGTAATAGGGCATTCTATGGGCGGAAAAATTGCTATGAAATTGGCTGATTTAGCCCGAGTACAAACTGAAAAGTTGGTCGTGCTAGATATTACACCAATCCAATATCATGAGAGTCATCATACTGAGATTTTTAAAGCTTTATTTGCGGTGCAACAAGCAAATGTTGCTTCACGACTTGAGGCAGCAAAAATTATGCGTGAATACATTCATGAAGAAATGGTAATTCAGTTTTTATTAAAATCCTTTAATAAAGGGCAATGGCTCTTTAATGTTCAAGCTTTATTTGATCATTATCCAGATATTATGGCTTGGGAAAAGGTCGAAAAAGTTAATCAGCCAGCTTTATTTCTTCGTGGCGGTAATTCTTTTTATATCTCAAAACCTGAACATTTTGCGGCAATCAATGAACAATTTTCTCAGGCGAAAATTGAATGCATTGAAAATACAGGACATTGGCTGCATGGTGAAAAGCCAGATGAAGTCATTAAACATATGCAGACTTTTCTAAATTAATTTACGATTTCGCACTTAAGGCTGAAATGTTTGAGTCTGTAATTGTCCTTCATGAATGAGTTGATGCGCCATTTCAGCTGTTTTCTTTAAACCGGGCATACGATATTCAGTATGTCCAAAATCTTTAATGGATTTCCAGCGACCGCCCCAGGTTAAACCCACCGATTCTGCAATCTGGCCAAACAGTTCATAACCACGCATGGCCCATGGATCACGTTCACTAATCACCACCTTGCCATTCCGCTTAAAGGTAATATCCGCGGCCAGACCAAACTGATGATAACTTTGAAAGCCTTTGGCCTTGGTAATATTACTGTTGGTCGCCAAAGAGTTTTGCCTTTCCGGACTTCGATAACCTTCGAGTAAAACCAGCTCATAACCATGCTGTTCGCGCATAATTTTAAAAACCATCAGTAAGCGCTGTTTAAATCGCGGATTCATCTTATGCCATTTACGGTCTGCTGTGCTGATATTTGGATTTATATGAATGTCTTCAATATTCAGATTAAGGCTTTGCGCTGAAATTACAGAATGATTTGCTAAAGATTCTTCTTGTAAGGCTTCGATAATAAGCTGTTCATCAACTTCAGTTGGAGCTGTTAATATTTGCCCATCTAATAATGCATAAATCTGTGGATCAACTTTCCTTAAATATTCAACTTCAAACCTACTTGCAGTAAGTGGCTGAGTGAAAGCGAACATTAAAATACTGGCAAATAAGCTAAATCCTGAAATCAAAATCCACCACTGCTGCAAATACCATTCAGACTGAAGATGCTCAGGCGATGCCGCCTGATGAAATTTCTGAACAAACTGTTTTGCTTGAGAAAATTGTTGTTTGCTTTGTGAAATCAAATCAAGAAAAAAATCCTGTATTCTTAATCGAAACTCGTAAGACAGCAAGGCTAACATAGCTAAGCTTAATAGAATAAAGCTGCTCAATATAATCAAAATCATCAGTTGAATGATTGATCTAATAATAATTCAAAAATTTTTTTTTATTCATCGATATAAATTTTCCAACGGCGTCATTTTTTAAGTCTTTATTTTTATAAGTGTCCATCATATTTATTTGAAAATTGAGTTAGGGTAAATGAATCGTAATATAGGCTTGTTCAGCAGGCGCGCTAATCAAATTTTGATATTGAGAAAAAACAGCAGCTTGTTCTGTTGACAAGGCATATTTAAAAACCACAAAGCTGATCACGGCAAATAATAATAAAAATATCAGAATCCAGAAAAATGGTAATTCACGATGGATAATATGTCGGATTTGATCTGGAATTGCTGAAAAAGGAGAAAAAGCAACTTTTTTACCCTTGAGATAATCAATCTGATCTCCGATACGAGCAATCAGACTATTTAAATGCTCAATAGATTCAATTCGATATTTTCCATGGAATCCCAATAAAAGGCAATAATGATATACCTCTAATACTGCCAGACGTTGCTTATCTTTATGGCGTATTTCTTCCAGATATTCAAAGAAGCGATAACCTGCAAGTTGTGAACCAAAAAGGCTTAACTGCAAGGGACTGATCATCCAGGAATTTTGCAGATCAAAAAATCGCTCATCCTGTTGGGTGACAATTGTTTCATCTATTAAAGCGCAATAGGCATATTTTGCATCTTGAATATCTTCAGCTGAAAATTGCATCTGGCGTGCCTGATGTTCAAAACTTTTCAACATCTCCAGAATTTTTTCACGGAAAGACTCTATATTTACAGGGACATAGTGATTTTTTAACAGGAAAACAATATAGAAGCCGTCATGCAGTAAATCTACCAGACTATTCGTAGAGGTAGGGTAGGTTTCTACAGGTTGCATGGCTGTATAATCTACTCCGATTTGATCGCCATCAAAGAGTGAAAGAGGAGTGTTAGAGATTGTATTCATTAATATTTTTATCCATTCATGACAGCAATAAGTTCAATCGCGATATCCTGAAAGCCATTCGGGATATAAACACAAATCGATTCTGAATCCAGCATGCGCTGATACAGTTCATTATTGGGTTCAATCTCAAAATAATGAACGCCGGAACGTACCGGAATTGCAGTAGGCACCTGCATGAGATGCTGAACGGGTACAGCCGGTAAAGCTGCAACCACGCGCTGTTCTACATCTATAGTACTACCAATTTTAAAACGGATCGGAACATAGGCAATCAAGTCATGTGCAGGCATAACACTACTTGATACAGCAAGATATAACCGCGTATTGTGACTGATCTTATCGGTCTCCAGACTGCCAAACCAATAGGATGGGCGAGTTTCTTTTAAGCTGATACTGATATATCGATTCGAAATAATTGTATCGAGTAAATCTCTGAGAATAATATCCAGCTGATTGAAGCTGTCGTATAGATGATGATGCTGATACTGCGGCAATTGATCAATGTCATAGGCTGTTGAAAAGGTAAGTAGGGAACCACTGAGTCTTAAAAGTTCCGCATATAGCCGTTCCGGATGAATTTGTGGATACTGCAAAATATGATTTAAGGTTGCATAAGCAGTATTTAAGGCATTCACCAGCCAGAAAGAGACAATATCCCCAGAACGAAATTCAATCAGTTTCTGTTCGTTTTCACGGTTATTGGATTGAATCGTTTTAATCTTGGCCCGGATGATATTCAAAGTTCGCTTTAAATTGTCTAGCAGATATTCACAGGCCTGAATATGTAAAATTGGAGGAATGAATTTATGATCAAAAATAAAATTTCCAGAACTTTGTCGTTTGATTTGAGCAACCGGAAGATATAAATAACCATCCAGAGGCTGCTGAGGTTCTTGGCCAACTTCAAAAAGTTTAAATTCTGCCCGACGGCGTAACAGGGTGATCTCTGCAGTAGTGGCATCGGTGAATAAATCATGGGTCGAGATTAAATGTGAGTGATAACGACTAGATTGAGTGTTTTCGACATGACTTACATTTTGCTTGTTCGGCTGTAGCATTGGCAAAGCCAAATAAATTTGCATTTCACCACGCAGGTTTAAGGTATCCAGTTGTACAGGTTCTGGTAATAAATCCTGTGCAGGCGCCTGATAAATTTCACCATCTTGCCAGATCATTTCAATTTTACTTAATGCCAATATATGCATATTGAATTGAGCTTCATCAAATTGAATGGACTGGATCCCGTGAGCAAAAGGAAATGTCGCCCGAATCATATGACTCAAGCGTTGCTCATGATAGGCATCCTGTAATTGAAAATGTTGCGGTCTTAAAAATAGACCTTCGCCCCACAGTACTTTTTCTGCTTTAAACATTTTAATATTTACCACTCATTCTTGGATTCATCATTGGCATATATACCCAGTAATTCATGTACGTTTTCGATCGGATTCTCGTTCTTGATTACTTGAGCCAGCCATTCATGTAATGGCATCTGACTCCATTTAATCGTCTTTTGCAGCATGTAGCTCACTGGACTATGCGGTTCATGAGATTGAAAATATCGAGCGATGTCTTGTAATAACTGCATGGCCTGTTGACGGTTGGCCAGATGGTTTTGGGCTTGAGGTCGAAATTCTTGTATATTTTCAGGCGAGGTATTCATCACTATTATTTCAGGTATTTTGAGAGTGCCGAATTGCGGTGTATTTATTTGATCCTGAGATATTGAAGAAATATCAGTTTTATAAATGCGCTTAATACTGGAGAAGATCGATTCAAGTTGAGAATCTGTGCTCGCGTAACTCGGTGCATTTAGACCCAGTAAATGATCCAGTGTATTTTTAAGATACAGCCATTGGGTCTGAATCTCGAGAAGAAAACCTTCATTCTGGCTTAAAACTGTTTGAGAAGTTTTCAGCAACGATTGCTCAAAATGCTCCAAATCCTGAACAGTATTATTTTCAGAGTAGTCATCTTGCTGTTGTTTGAGTTTAATATTGCGTTGATGTAAGAATGCCTCATAATCACCTAAATTATAAAAAGGCGCAGAGCTGACCAAAGGCATCTGTTTCATCAGCATTGGCAGTTGCGTAATCAAACCTTGTAATAATCCAAAACGTTGATCAAGATCATCCTCTTCGATTTGAGGATGTAACGTGAACCAGTATCGCTCAAGGCTTTGCTGGGTCAACTCTAATCCTCGAGCAATTCCTTCAAAACCATAGAGATGACTCCAAGCTTCTATAAGCCAGGTATATAGACGGATATCCTTGGTTTTTTCAGTTAATAATTCAATCGTTTTATCATGTACAAGTTGCCAATCGGCCTGTTTTGGTTCCGAGACCCAGTCACCTTGCTCCAATAAAGGATCATCACGAGTTCTGGCCTTGTTAATCACATGAAAATCATTTGAAAATGAATAGTCCACACCGCACGGCTGATCGACTGAAATGTCTTGCAATAAATATTCAAATTCCAGGCTCATCTTTATTCCAATTATTATATTTTATTTGTTTTTATTTTTAGGTTACTTCAACTAGGCAGCATCTGCTTTATTGCTTTTAGAACGTACTTTTTGCGCTATTTTAACTTTCGGATCTACGCTATAAGAAATTTCATCATTCTTGATCTCAATGTGAATCAGTTTAGGAATCTTTCCCTCACTCATGGTTCTCAATATTTCTGTAGCCAAAGCAGGCAATACTGAAGCATTTAAAATATGATCAATATTGCGCGCACCACTATCAACCTCGGTACATCGGCTGAGCAGAAGTTCGAGCAAGTCCCCACTATAAGTGACCTGGGTGACATATTGCTGCTGAATGCGTCGGGTAATTTTCCCCAGTTTATGCTGAATAATCTGGATCAATAGCTCATCGTGTAAAGGATAATAAGGCACAATCTGCATACGCCCTAAAAATGCCGGTTTAAATTGCTGATATAAACTTGGTTTGAGCAGTTCAATTAATCTATTTGCATCCGGCCAGTTTTCGACGGGTTGATTTAAACAGGCCTGCATAATGGCACTAGAACCGGCATTTGAAGTTAATAAGATTGTCGTATTTTTAAAATCAATCAGCCGACCTTCGCTATCTTCCAGCATGCCTTTATCAAAGACCTGATAAAATAATTCCTGCACATCAGAATGAGCTTTTTCGATTTCATCCAGTAAAATCACACTATAAGGATTACGACGCACTGCTTCAGTCAACACACCACCTTGACCATAACCGACATAACCTGGAGGAGCACCTTTTAAGGAAGACACGGTATGTGCTTCCTGATATTCCGATATATTGATCGTGATCAGATGCGACTCACCTCCATACAATTCTTGAGCCAAGGCCAGGGCAGTTTCAGTTTTTCCCACACCGCTTGGACCAAGCAATAAAAATACACCTTGTGGTTTGTTCGGATCATCCAGTTTTGCTTTAGATGTTTTAATACCTTGGACCAGTTGATGCAAAGCAAAGTCCTGACCCATCACACGCTGCGATAATTTATCTTGGAGTTTTAAGACCTGTCGAATTTCATCATTCATCATTTTACCGACTGGAATTCCGGTCCAGTCAGAAATGATCTGATGAATCATAGGGACTGTTACACGCTCGAACACAAGTGGGTGATCAGCCTGAATCTGGGTCAAACGCTGCTGTAATACTTTAATTTTATTTTTATTTTCAATTTTTTTGGATTGAACCTGTAATAATTTTATTTCCTGAACCAGTTGAAGTTCTTGCTGCCATTGCAGGCTTATCTGAGAAATTTCTTGTTCCAAATTTGAAATATTTTCTGATAATTCAATTAAACGTGTCTGATGACACGGAAAATTTTGATGCTCCTGATTTAAAATCTCATGTTCAAGCCGAAGATTATGCAGCTGCGCCTGTAACTGGTCTAACTTTGCAGGTTGTGCATTTTGGCTCAAAGCAACTCGTGCCGCGGCTGTATCTAATACACTAATGGCCTTATCCGGTAATTTCCGTCCACTGATATAACGATGCGAGTTACGTACCGCAGCAGCAATTGCTGCATCATCAATCTGCAACTGAAAATGCTGAGTCATGACCGGAATCATGGCACGCAACATATCGATGGCGACTTCCTCAGTAGGTTCTTCTACCTTTACTACCTGAAAACGGCGGCTAAGCGCAGCATCTTTTTCAAAGTATTGTTTGTACTCCGCCCAAGTGGTAGCGGCGATAGTACGCAGTTCTCCTCGTGCCAAAGCTGGTTTTAACAGATTGGCGGCATCATTCTGACCAGCCTGACCACCTGCACCAATCAGCGTATGGGCTTCATCAATAAACAGGATAATAGGATAACTGCAGGACTGAACTTCTTGAATGATTTTCTTCAGGCGATTCTCAAACTCGCCTTTTACACTGGCACCTGCTTGTAATAAGCCCAGATCCAATACATGAAGTTCTACATTTTTGAGTACATCAGGTACCTGATCATTCACAATTTTCAGGGCCAATCCTTCTACTACAGCAGTCTTACCGACTCCCGGATCGCCGGTAAGTATGGGATTGTTCTGATGACGGCGCATCAGAATATCCAGCATCAAACGGATTTCAAACTCACGACCGATCACCGGGTCGATTTGGCCTTGGCGTGCTTTTTCAGTCAGATTAATGGTGTATTGATCGAGTGCCAGTGTTTTATTTAATTTTAGCTGTGCGTTAGGTGAATCTTCTTTTACCTTAGTAAGCTGAGCATAGCTCGGGTTTTCAATACTCTGCTCGCAGAGCTCCAAAAAATGATGTTTGAGATGATCAATTGGAAATAGCTCAAATAAAGTAGAAGCACGAATCGTCATTTGATATAGATCAGGTGCAGTGAGCAGGGCAACCAGTAAATGTCCGCTGCGGATCATCGGATTCTGTTCTGCTGAAGCCAAAAGCCAGGCATGTTCTAATGCACGAATAATGGATTTGGCAAAGATAGGCGTACGAGAATTGCCTTTAGTCATTTGCTGAATGCTCTGATTCAGATCATGGGTTAGATCATCTTCGGAAATTTTATACTTTTTGAGCAATAATTTGAGATCGTTCAGGTCTGGCTGCTGTAGCAATTCTAAGAGAAAATGCTCAATTTCGATTTTATAATTTCGCTGTTTGATGCAGAAATTCGCTGATTTCTCAAGGCATAGGCGTGCATGCTCAGATAATTTTGTAATCAAAATTTTTAAATTACTCATATTTTTCTCTTTTAGAATATACAGCCTGATGTTTTTGGAATTTATAGCTATATATTTGTTATTATTAGGTTTATTTTTATTTATTTAAGTTTTTCTATGAGCAATCAAGATATATTGGCTCAAGATTTTTGACATATTCTACTCAAGTCTATCCAAATGTCTGCATTCATTGGTCGGAATCTTACCATTTTAAAAATTACATAAAATAATTTAACAAAAACGCATTTATGTATTGACTTCCTGTGATAATTTTTTGTTAAATCCGCAACTAGATTTTTGAATTATAAAAATAGAAAAATAAATTTTGATTATAAAAATATAAAACAATAACCAAAAATTGAGGCTTATTTTGAAAAATAATCTAGGTTTTATTGTATTGCTCATCTCAGGGATGGCGCAGCTATGTTTTGCTCAAACCCATGCAGCAGAATTAAAAAAATCATGTATCAAGAGCTATCCACAAGCAAAAAATGATACTGATTCAACTATCATTGATTTATACCAGCAGTTATGCGACAAGACAGCAAGAAAAAATATGCATCTGCAGCAGCAATTGTCTACCCAAATTGCCAAACGCTATGTTGAAGTCGGTGATCATCTGAAAGCGCTCAATTTAATCGAGCAATTACATCAGCAAAATTACATTCATCAGAATTTAACTGATCTGAAATTCCTGGCAGGGATCGGGATCTCTTCCCAAAGCCTAGAACAGATGCGTAGTACAGAAGTCCGTGCCTTAAATGACTTTACCTACCCACAGGCCAAATCGCTGACTGAACATATTTATCTGGCACAGCCTGTAGCAAAATTTTCTGAATCTGCATCAACGACGGCGCGGAATTCAAAAGTAAAAAATACTAAAAATAAACCAAATAACCCAGTAAAACAAAGCCTAAGTCAAAACAAAAATAAAGTATCGAAAAGCAATCTAAAAAATAATACGGCTGCTATCAGTAATAAAAAAACAGAAAGTATCAGTACACGAACCCACACTCCTAGTACTAATCCATTTGGATCATTAAATAATAATTAATAAGGAAAATCATGATGGCTAAACGTGAAAGTGTACAAAAAAAATTACAGCGTATTCGACCACCACGGGTGCAATTGACCTACGATGTTGAGGTAGGTGATGGCCGTGAAGTCAAAGAGTTACCTTTTGTAGTGGGAGTTTTGGGAGATTTTTCAGCAGCGTCTGAACTTGAAAAAACCAAGCTCAAAGATAAAAAATTTATCAATGTAGACTTGGAAAATATTGATGAGGTGATGCAGTCTCTGGCGCCTCGTGCCAGTTTTCAGGTGGAAAATAGTTTGACTGAAGAGAGTGGTAAAATATCAGTAGATTTGGTTTTTAATGCAATGGATGATTTTCGGCCAGAACAGGTAGTCCAACAAGTCGAACCTTTGCGAAAACTGGTAGAAGCACGAGAACGTTTAACTGATTTACGCAATAAAATATCCAATAATGAACGTCTAGAAGATTTACTGGATGATATTTTAAAAAATACCGACCAAATCCGTAAAATGAGTATGGAGGCAGACAATGAATCACTCTAATGCTGCAACTACCACGAATGTTGCTATTGAAGAATACTCAATTCTGGACTCTATTGTTGAACGTAGTCGAATTGCGCGTAATGAAGAAGAACATGATCGGGCCAAAAGTTTGATTGGTGAGTTGGCCAAGGAAGTCATGGCCGGTACCGTTATAGTTTCAGACAATATGACCTTGGCTTTGGATAAACGCATTGCAGAAATTGATGCGCTTATTTCTACCCAGCTGAGCAAGATCATGCATCACGAGCAGTTTCAAAAAGTTGAGTCCACCTGGCGAGGGCTGTATTACTTTTGTCAGGAAACGCCATCACACTCTTTAATTAAAATTCGTATGTTGAATACGACCAAAAAAGAATTGATTAAAGATTTTCAAAGTGCCAGCGACTTTGATCAAAGTACTCTATTTAAAAAAATCTATGAAGAAGAATATGGTTCATTTGGCGGTGCGCCTTATGCGACCCTCATTGGTGACTTTGAGTTTGATCGCACACCTTCAGACCTGTATTTGCTCGAGCAGATTTCACATGTAGCATCAGCGGCACATGCACCGTTTCTCTCAGCTGCAAGTCCTTCCATGTTCGGATTGGAAACTTTTACTGATATTGATCGCCCACGCGATGTTTCTAAAATTTTTGAAACAGCTGAATATGTGCAATGGCGTTCATTCCGGGAAAGTGATGATGCTCGTTATCTGGCATTGACTATTCCACGAGTATTAGGCCGTTTACCTTATCATCCTAAAGATGGCAATACGACAGCAGGCTTTAACTATGTAGAAGAAGTTTCAGGTGAAAATCATAATGAATACCTGTGGATGAATGCTGCTTATGCTTTGGGGACGCGTTTAACCAATGCCTTTGATATGCATGGCTGGTGTGCTGCGATTCGTGGGGTTGAGGGTGGCGGTTTGGTCGAAGGTCTGCCAGTGCATACCTTTAAAACCAATGATGGAGAAATCATATTTAAGTGCCCGACTGAAATTGCGATTACGGACCGTCGTGAAAAAGAACTCAGTGATCTTGGCTTTATTCCATTAGTACATTGTAAAAATACCGATTATGCCGCGTTCTTCGGTGCCCAATCTATCCAAAAACCAAAGAAATATGATAACGATATTGCCAATGCCAATTCCGCATTATCCAGTCAGATACAGTACATTATGGCAGTCTCGCGAATCGCTCATTATTTAAAAGCAATGATGCGAGATAAGGTGGGAAGTTTTACATCTGCAGGAAATGTCGAAGCATTTCTAAACGACTGGCTGTCTCAATATGTACTTTTGGATGATGGCGCTTCACAGGAAGCCAAAGCACAGTATCCACTGCGTGAAGCTTCGATAAAAGTTGTAGAAAATCCGGCTGAACCTGGACATTACAAATCTGTGGTCTTTTTGAGACCGCATTTTCAGTTAGACGAGTTGTCTGTATCTTTACGACTGGTCACTGAGTTACCGCAGTCGAGTCATTAAGACCGCTGCTAAAATTATAAGAATATTTATAACAACAGGAAAATTATTAAAATGAAAGACATTTACATCCAGTTTCGTGGCAAATATAAAGTTGATGGTGAATCTCGTGATTCAGAACATAAAAGCTGGCTAGAAGCAAATTCCTGGTCGCACAACATTCGTCAGCCAAAATCTGCCACATCTTCCAGTGTAGGCGGTCATACCGCAGAACGAGTTGAACATTCCGACATGATTTTTATGAAAGATCTGGATGCAACCAGCCCAAAACTTTGGGAAGCTTGTTCGGCAGGTTATACCTTCGATGAGGTACAAATCGATTTTTATCGTGCTAATGGTGATAAACGCGTTAAATACCTGCAAATTAAATTAAAACATGTGCTGGTTTCTCAGGTCACTCCGACAGTAAATCAAGAAGGCGTTCCAACAGAAGCTTTTGGTTTGAAATATGCAGCAGTTGAGTGGACGTATAATCAGCAAGATATTAATGGTACACAAAAGGGTGCCGTGACCAAGAAATGGTCATTATCAAATAATACTGCTTCTTATGCAGCGTAATTTGATCTTTTAGAGGTTGGTCTTGATCAGCCTCTCTGATATTTATAAAAATAAATAAAATTAGACTATAACAATATGAATTTGGATCAGCTTTATCCTTACGGATTTAGAACAACATTATTTGACCGTCTATTGTCTCAGGATATTCAATGTTCTCAAGGCCTTTCTTTACAGGCTTTGAGAGAGTCAGTGGCTGCCGATCTGGAAGATTTATTAAATAGCCGTATGGTTAATCTGGATGCGATGGTTAATGGTTATGATCAGGTCAAACGTTCAATTCTTCAATTTGGCATCATTGATTTTGTGGGGCTCTCAACAGCGAATCCAATGGAACGGGATAAAATCTGCCGCTCGATTGAACAGTCTATTCACGCGCACGAACCTCGTTTAAAGCAGGTTAAAGTCGAGATGCTGATGGATGAGCATAACAGGGGAAGTCTTTGTCTCAGTATTCATGCATTCTTAAATATTTATCCCCTATATGAACCGGTAATTTTTGACGCATTCCTCAAGCCTACTACGCAACAATACGTAATTTTGTCTAAAACATCAGCAGGTGTGCTGTGATCGAAGAATTATTACCTTATTACGAAAAGCAATTACAGGAATTTGGGCAACAATCACGAGAGTTTGCCAATAAATACCCAAAAATTGCCCAACGCCTTTCGTTGAATCAAGAGCAGATTGATGATCCGCATATCGAAAGACTGATTCAGGCATTTTCCCTGATTTCTGCCCGGATCGATAAGAAACTGCACGATAGTTATGAAGTATTTACACGTGCTATTTTTGAGGTGATGTTTCCACAGTACCTTAAACCTTTTCCAGCATGTTCAGTGGTCAGTTTTGACGATGCCATTAAAATCCGACAGCTTAAAAGTAGCCAGCAGATTCCCAAGCAAACTGTATTAAAATCAAAAAGTATCCGTGGGGTACAGTGTGAGTATCGTACGACAAACCAGGTTAATTTATTACCAATCGCCTTAAAATCTGTTAATTTTAAAACGCATGCTTCGACTCATGTTCATTTAAATCGAAATGCAGCCTTGAGCTTTGGTTTTGAAATTTTTAACCAGCAGCAGCGACTGTTGGAACAACAAAAATTACCTATTTATCTGGATGCAATTTCCAGCTTTCCATTGCAAGTACTAGATTGTATTTTTAAGCCAGAGACTGGTTTTTCTGTAATAGTACAGAATCAAGAGATTGATATTCAAAATCCATTTGAACTAATGGGATTTACTGAAGCGGAAAGTGCGCTCCCAGTTGATCAACATACTCATCATGCCTATCGTTTATTAATCGAGTATTTTTGCTTTCCAGAAAAATTTAATTTTCTTAACCTCAATCTGAGTTTTTTAAGAGAATTAAATATAGAAACCGCAGAATTTGAGCTACACATTCATTTTAAAATAAATCTGAATGATCAAGCTATGATCAGAAATTATTCAGAATTAAATAGCGCTAATTTCAAATTATTTGCGACACCAGTTATAAATTTATTCCCTAAACAGGCTGAGCCACAAAAAATTGATCATCTGCGCCTGGAATATTCATTAATAAGTGATGTACATCATCCTGAATATTTTCAGGTATATGCGATCACCGAAATGAAGTTATTGAGAGAGAAACGCGAGAACAGTCAAAAAACTTATCCCGTATTACCTTTTTTTGCCATGAGTCATTATCATCAGGCTGATGCTCAATTTTATTATCACCTGTTGCCCGAGCAAAGTAATACCAAGCATACAGAACTGAAATATTCGATTATTTCCAAATCTTTAGAACCACAAAAAATTTCATCAGACTTTATCAGTATGCAGTTGTTATGCAGCAATCGGGATTTACCTTATGAAAGTTATAACAAAGATCAGAATAACTTATCTCTCAATGACAATAGTTTGGCACGTAAAGCCATATTATTAAAAAGACCCAATTTACCTTATTGTTTTGATCAAAAGCAGCAAGAACAGTGGCGAATTATCTCGCATTTATCATTGAATAATCTTTCTTTAATGAAAGCAAATGCAGTCAGTCACATTAAGGAATTACTTGAACTGTATAACTTGCCGCAATCCAAAGACAACCGGCTAATTATTAATTCAATTCAATCGATCCAGTTTTCTCTGAGCCAGAAGTTGCGTGAGCATAAACCATTTCCACTTTTTGTACGGGGTGTCAAAGTTGAAATCCAGATCGATCCAGAAGTCTTTAGAGGAGCCAGTCTATATATCTTTGTGCAACTTTTAAATCATATTTTTAATTTGAAAGTTCAAATGAATAGTTATGTGGATATGCACGTCATAGATTCAAAGTCAAAACAGGAGTTATACCAATGCATACAGAATGTTGGTGGCAAAAGGCTTCTGTAGTTGATCGGCTCTTTCAGCAGCCGACCAGCTTTGAATTTATTCAAGCCACGCGATTATTAAGACATGCACCTGCACGGAACAGACATCAAGGATGGAGTAAATCATTTGAATTTATTAGTTCACTCAATCTTAATTTTCCAACTTCTGAAATTGAATCATTGCAATGTCAAGATCATAAAGTTCAGATGACCAATTTAATCGTGGGGTTGACTGGCGTACAGGGCGTATTGCCTTATATCTATACAAATAAAATTAAACAGAGTACCGGGGCACACCGAGAAGAAAGCTTACACTTTCTCGGACTGTTTAATCATAAATTGTCTGCACAATATGTCGATGCCTGTCTGAATTATCATTTACCACTGCGTTATGAAATTGAGCATGAAAATCATTTTCTAAACATGCTTCATGCTTTGAGTGGCTATAGCGGTCAACAACATGAACAGCAACCTATAGATGACTATTTTGCTGAGTTTTCAGGCTTGATGCAGGGGCAAAATAATACCCATTATGCGTTAAGCAGCATATTGTCTAGTATTTTTAAATATCAATTTAAGATTAATGAGTTTATTCCGGAAAGCTTTCAACTGGATGATCAGCAAAAAAGCGGTTTGGGAGCTTTGCAACCAGTTTTACTGGGAATCAACAGCTTCTGTGGAGAGACCATTCAGCAAATTGATGAAAAAATTGAAATCGTCATTGGTCCATTAAAACGTGAAGACTATATAAATTTTTTATCTGAAGGAATACATAGCGCCAAATTGAAACAGTTACTTCAAACCTGGTGTAGCCCGACCATGTTAGTGGATCTTCGGTTGATTCTAGACAAAGATGAATTATGCCCAGCCCAACTTGGAGAAGTACATTCGATGGGGCTAGCCAGAGGAGCTTTATTAATGCTGAATCCGGCAATCCACAATGCGGAAACCTGCTATAGCCTGATAGGAAAAATGTCATGATTAAGCGTATTATTCAGACTTTTATAGTTTTATCCGTTTTAAACAATGTTCTTGTCATTTATTACTGGCGAGATACTCAATACGATCCATCAAATATTGATTTCCTATTATATTTTGGCATTTTACCTTTGTTAATTTGCTTATTGTTATTAACACCTTATTTTATTTATAAAGCTGTAAAATCCTATAAACAAAGACAGCAAGAACAAAAGGATAGGGCTCATAAATCTCTTCAAGCACAACAGCAAGAATTAGAAAATAAAGAAGAATTGGATCAAGCGATTGAGGATTACACGCTCAATATTTTTTCAGCTGCCGCTTGGCACAGTTTTGGCGAAAATGCAGAGATCTTGCAGCACATGAAGCAGTTCAAGAGTCCTGAGCTGGACTCAGAACTGCTAAATCGTTTTGGTCTACCTATATTGACATATCGCATTCATTCTGTGGACCGCTTACTTGAAGAAAACAGAACTAATGAAGAAATGCTTCCGACATTACGGGAACAACGAATTCAACAGTTGATTCAACAACAACTCCAACAGCATCAAGAAAGTCTGAGCTTAATTTCGGAACAGTTAAAACGTTCAGCACTATTTTATGATCACGAACTGGCTTATCAATATCGAATGCATCCGGGATGGATACAGGAAAACTACTGTGAAGATGAAGAAAATATTGCCTCTAATCCAACAGCAGCAAGTCGATTAAATAGGCTGAATCTGCATATTTTATTGGTGGATCATATGACTGGGGATTGGAGTGATCTCTATCAAGAGCAGCTTATAAGTCAAATTCAACAAAAATATGCATTGCTGCCTGCCCAAATTCATATCGAGTTTCATTTCCTGTCTGCTGATCGTGCTTATTCAGCCTTACTAGATTTAGTACAGGAAATTTCAGGTCAATCATATGAGATCAGCCTGATCATTATGGCGGATTCTGAAATTGATCAGGATTATCTAGATCAGCAATTTTGGAAAAATGAAGACTATATTGCTGCGGAATATACAGCTAGCTGGTGTTTATCCCCACATGACTTGGAAGTTGAAGGTATGATGCCTTCACGAATATTGACTCTCAGCAAGCACGTCACTGACCTGTATGCATATTTGGGTCAGCATCAGGTTAATCTATCCTCTCAGATGGAACAGGCATATCCTTTTTTAGTGTTATTAGACGACACTACCCAACCTAAAATAATGAAAAAAATACAAGAAAAATTTACGAATATTGATTTTGAGCCGGAGCATACCATTTATCCTCAAAGCTATTTGGGGCATACCCAATATTTGGCAGCAGTTTTCGCAGCAATGTTGTCATCACATTTATACTGCAATGTCGTTACAATAAGCTACAGCACACAACAAGAATCAAGCTATTTATGTTTTAAAAATAAAGAAAGTGATCAACTGAATGAAATCTCATTAGTAGCCTAACTATTTATAAAAATTAAAGAAAAAAGGGATAAAAGTGAATACATTATTTTATACAGTCTTGGGGCATGTCTGGCAGTACCTTAGTAACCCTAAAACAATGATGGCCTTATCCTTTTTAGTGGTCATTCTTTCCATAAAAAATACGGTTTCTGATCGTATTTCCTGGATATTGCTGACGGTCTATGTTGCCATATTAATAGGCTGGGGGATTTATACACTTATCCGGCGTTATCGGCATGCTAAAAAGGGCAAAGAAATCGCAACCGTCTTATCTCAAAGTTCCACAGCTGAAAGCAAATACAATAATAAAGAAGAACTTCAGCTGATCAGTCAGCAAGTCAAACAATCTATTCAGCTGATTCGTAAGTCAAAATTAGGCGATCGTAAGGGTCACGCGGCACTGTATGAACTTCCTTGGTATATGGTCATCGGTAATCCGGCGGGTGGGAAAAGCTCGGCGATTTATCATTCTGGTTTGCGGTTTCCTTTTGAAGCAACTCACCAGAAAATGGTCTCTGCTGGACTCAGCGGAACACAAAACTGTGACTGGTTTTTTTCAACTCAGGGTATTTTACTGGATACAGCCGGACGCTATTCAGTCTATCCGGAGGACCATTCTGAATGGTTAGGCTTTTTAAATATTCTCAAGAAAAATCGTTCTAAAGTGCCAGTGAATGGTCTTATTGTGATCGTAAGTATCGCTGAGCTGGTCAACCAGAGTCCGGAGAAATCTCTACAACTGGCCAAGAACCTGCGTGCCCGTATCCAAGACCTGACTGAACGTCTAGAAGTTTTTGCGCCAGTTTATTTGGTATTTTCCAAGATGGACCTGATTGCCGGCTTCACGGAATTTTTTGATTGTTATCAAGGACAAGAATTGGATCAGGTTTGGGGCGCAACGTTGGCTTATCAACCAGACTCGAGTGCAAATGCTGTTCAGCTATTTGAAAAGCATTATGGCATTTTATATGAGGGTCTGAAAAATGTAAGTATGACCCATTTAACCCGTCGGCATTCACAGCATATTTCACCCAGTGTAATGACCTTTCCACTGGAATTTAAGAGTCTCAAACCGGTATTAAGAACCTTTATTTCCACTTTATTTCAAGACAATCCTTATCAGTTTAAACCGGTTTTTCGTGGATTTTATTTTACCAGCGCCTTACAGGAAGGCTCCATTGAAAGTCCAATGACAGAACAGATTGCTGAGGACTTTCATCTGATCCGCAGCGATAATCATGATCTTGGCCTGTCTAAAGAGTCTGTATCACATAATCATGGTTATTTTCTGAAAGGTTTATTTTCTGAAGTGATTCTTAAAGATAAAAATCTGGTGAAGCAGCATATTAATCCGGCACGAAAACACCGACGCTTTATGGCTTTTACTGGTGCTTTACTTACTGTATCGATGGTGTTGAGTCTGTGGGTGTGGTCTTATCGAAATAATCAGCAATTAATGGAAGAAGTTCAGGCGGACCTGAATAAGGTCGTACAGATGCAGAAACAGTCAGGAACGGAGCTGGTCACACAAATCGATGCATTATTAATTTTGCAAGCTCATCTACAACAGTTAGATCAATTTGATCAGAAGCGTCCATTCAAATACAGTTTTGGTCTATATCAAGGACAACAGATCAGGGAGAAACTGCAAGCTGAATATCTGAAAGGAATTGAGCAATTAGTATTGCAGCCTAGTCAGCAAAATATTGCAGAATATCTGCAACGGGTAAAAAGCAATGCAGCAGTTCTTAAAGAAAATCATATTCATGTGCAAATTCATCCGACTGCACAAGTTCAGCAACTCGCATTAGAACCATCCGACCAAAGTCCGCAAGATGCTTATAATGCACTTAAAACATATCTGATGTTGAGCAACCGTAAATCTATAGATTCCAGTCATCTCAGTGATCAGTTGACACACTTCTGGCGGACTTGGTTAGATCAGCATCGTGGTCAGCTGCCACGTGCTGAAATGCTGCAAAAGGCCGAGCAGTTACTCAGCTATGCCATGACAATGACAGGTTCGAGTTTATTCCCCCAGCTGGATTCCGATACTGTTCTGGTTGAACAGACTCGCCAGGTTTTAACCGCAATGACGACCGGAGTGTCTGCACGAGATCGTGTATATAACGACATTAAAATGCGTGCTTCGGTACGTTTTCCTGTATTAACGATCAAACAGATGGTCGGGGAGAATGCTCAGACAACCATGTTGGGAAGTTATGCCTTACCCGGTTTTTATAGCTATCAAGCCTGGAACGAATATGTACAACCTGCGATAGACACTGCAGCGCAAAGACCAACTGAAAGTAAAGATTGGGTACTCAATACGTCACAATCTGATGATTTGAGTTTTAGTGGCAGTCCTGAACAAATTCGACGCCAGCTGACTGAAATGTATAAAAAAGAATATATCAGCGAATGGCGTAAATTCTTGGGTGCCATTTATTATGCCAAGGTCGGTGACTTTAATCAGCAAACATATCAGATAGATATTCTTGGCGAACCAGAAAACTCACCGATTCGTAAAGTCATACAACGGGTAGCGCAAGAAACCAGCTGGGATAATCCAATGGTACAAGCTGAGTTGGCGGTTCCACAAAAAGGTTTTATTGCCTGGTTTAAACGCAAGATATTGCAACGTCATGATGGCAAGTTGGCACAGAATTCTGCATCGACTTTCTCTCAGGGGATGATTGCCAAAGACTTTCAGATCTTCTACCAGATTGTACGTACACGAGATGATTTGCAGAACCGGTCGCTGCTAGATGAGTATATGCAATCTCTCGCCAAGATACGGAGTCGCTTTAATGATCTCAAAAGTTCTGGAGATATTGGTCCGGCGAGCATGCTGCTCCTTAAACAGACCATTGATGAACAGAATTCTATCTTCAATATTACCCAAAAGTTTGTGGATGAGAAAATGTCGGTAGGAACCCATGAGCTGGATCAACAGCTGATTAAAAAGTTGTTTAGTGTTCCTCTCACACGTTCCTTTGAAAGTCTGATGCTTCCGGCACAAGCTGAAATGAACGAACTCTGGCTAATACAGGCCTATCAACCATTTAATGCAAATTTATCGCAAAAATATCCGTTTAGCAGTCAAGGTAGCTTACAGGCAACCTCTCAAGAAATTAATCAGATTTTTGGTGAAAATGGCAGTATTTCCCGTTTTGTCAAAGAGCATCTTGATCCCTTAGTGATCCGTCGTGGCTATAGCTTAAGCTCGAAAACCTGGCAAGATTTAGGGCTTAATCTAAATCCTGTGTTTGTTGCAAACTTTCAAAATTATGTCGCGCCTGTGAATGGTATGGCAACTGGTGAGTTAAATAATACCAGTCGTCAGGCAGTGAGACCCAATCAATCTAATTTCCAGTTTTACCCACTGGAACAGGCTCATTTATTGGCTTATACCATTGATATTGATGGACAAAGAATGCTATTTGAAAACGGAATTCAACAATGGGTGAATTTTATCTGGCCAAATTCCGGCGCAATTCCAGGCGCACGGATCACGGTGATTGATTTGGAAGGGAAGACCTATACCATTTTTGATGAGCCTGGGGAATATGGAATCAATCGTTTGATTGATAGTGCTCAGCGTACACAAAAAGGCAATATTTTTGAGATGGTCTGGCGCAGTAAAGAGAATCCTGAACTATTTGTGAAGACCAATTTTCGTTTGGTGAGTGGAAATAATGCAAGTTCTATCGGAAGTAATCCAAGTTATAGCAATTTACAGTTGGTGGATCAGGTTGTTTCGAATAAAGCAGTAAGAGTGATCGCAGCTCAGAATACGACGATGTCAGGAAAAACTGCTCAGACATCTACCACGGCTGCTGCAAACACAGGAACTTCAGCGCCATGACATTCATCAATCAATCTCGAATAGACATTTATAGAAGCATAAAATGAAAATTAAAATCAAATATTTAAAATTAATAAAGTCAAATAAAATCATTGTCTTATTGTGTTTTTTATTTGGATTAAAAGTGCATGCACAACCTGTAATTGCTGAAGGTAATGTACCGAATAACAGTAGTAAGCAGGCTATCTTAACAAAATTATATTCAACTTATGGTCAGGAAAATGTGGTAGATCGCATTCAGATTCGTCAAGTAGTAGCACCAACGGATTGGTCGAATATAGTCACTGATGTGATTAATGAAGACCTTAAAAAGGTTAAACAGGGAACGTTAACGGTTAAAGGTTCTGATATTCAGCTAACGGGTAAAGTGTCAAATCCTGATGAAATTCATGGTACTACAGTAAAATTTCAGGGTTTAATACCTGTAAACTATCGTTTAAATACACAGCTTTCAGTCAATCAGGCAGAACAGCAGATTATTGATGCTGCATTAAAAAACCGGATTATTGAATTTGAATCTGGCAGTGCAGTATTAGCAACCTCAGGGATACAGATTCTGGATGAAATGGTCAGTGCCTTAAATAAGGTTAGCGGCAAAAAGATCCGGATTATTGGACATACGGATAGTTCAGGCGATACTAATCAAAATCTCATGTTGAGTCAGCAACGTGCACAAGCAGTGAAAGCTTATTTAATCGCAAAAAATATTCCGTCGCATTTGCTCAGTACTGAAGGTTTAGGTTCAAGTAAGCCTGTGGCGGAGAATACAACAGCTGAGGGTCGCAAGAAAAATCGTCGGATTGAATTTGAAGTGCTTTAACGCTGAAGTTGCTTGAGCAGCAGCTATAAAAGTATATGGTGAATGACTTATATGAGTATATCAATCGTATTTCGTATAATGTATATTATGTTAAATCCGATACACCTAACAATAAGTTCATATCTTCCTTGTCCATAAAAGTGAATTTTGAAATTTTTAGAAGAAAATTGAATTAATCAGTCCAGCCCAATAAAACTGGGCTGATACTTTATTGTGGGATTTAGCAGACGCTCTGCACTGCATTTACAAACCGCTCTGTCTCAAAAGTATGATTAGATGTCAGGCCAAACTGGCTCACCTCGCCAACAATTACGGCGCGTCCCATGCTCAGTGCGACATAAATGCCGGCAATATTTTCTAATAAGGTGGCAAATGGAATCAGGCACAAATGCCGTCCAAGCTGACTGCTGGCCAGTGCCTGGCTCAGTGAATGAGTAATAGACTCAATGGTGTCTTCAGCCAGACACACGCCTTTCGGTGTCCCGGTACTGCCCGAGGTATAGGTGATTTTTGCCGGTTGCTGGGTTTGTAAAGAAGATGAATACTATACTGCCTGCTCTAGCTGAAAAAAGCGTGCATGTAGCTGGCCAGTAATGGAAATCTCATCTCTACTCATGTCTTTAGCTAGATTTAACAGCCATTCTGGTGCAGAGAAAGATTCATCCAGAATACAGAGCAGCTCGGTTCGGCTGTCAGAAAGCAGATGCCGTACCTGCGCTGCAGTAAAAAATAGAGGCACCGGAATCACGGTCATGCCGGCTTTTTGTGCGGCAAGATCGACTACAATCCAGTCTATACTATTTATGCCCCACAAGGCCAGATGGCGCAGATTAAGCTGCTTGAAACTGACACTCAATAATTCTATCCGCCGTTGTAGTTCCGCATAGTTCAGCGTTGCCTGTGCGGTGACTACCGCTTCTCGTTGCGGATATTGTCGTGCTTGCAGGTTGATACGTTCAAATAAAGCAGTCATCATTTAAATTCTGTGCCTCGCTGATCAAGCAAAATGCTTTAATGACTAAATTGATAAAGTTGACGAGCGACTTGTAGGGCTTCTGCCACATCAATCGCCAGCACATAAGGTTTCTGCTGGTAATAACTGCCCCACAGGCGTTGTGCCTCTCCAAGGACTTGCGGATCAGCCTTTTCAAGCACATGAAAACGTAATCCCATCTGTTGCAACACATAACGTACTGCAGTTGTTCCGGTACATACTGCCCATTCGATGTGTTGCTGCGAGAGATGAAAAACCAGAAAGGCCACCATCAGTTTGGCTTTGTCCATATCTAGTGCTGTCAGATTGCCAATTTCTACTACTTTGTCTCGGCTGACCCTGGTCTGGCTCAGTTTGCTTAATATGTTTTCAACGGGTTCATCGAGATACTGTTCCAGAAAGGCATTAAATTGATTTAAATACTGCATACCAATCACCACCTGCATCTCGGCTCCGTGATAACCGGCAAACAGGGTCGAAGAGAAGCTCGATACAGTGGCCTGATGGACTTGCTGATATTTTTCCTGAATAAAATTTTCCAGGCTACGGCGTTCAGGTGTCTCACTTTGTTCTACAGTTTTGACCGTCAAATGTAGCGATTGATCCTGTGCTGAAATTACCGGATACGCCGGAGGTACTTGTAGTAAAAATTTATTGTGATTGATTTGTTTTTTATATTCAGGCTGCTTGAAATATGTATTTAGAAAGTGAATCTGACTAGATAAATAAGGATCAAAACTAAACTTGATCATTTGGCTCACACCACGAAATTAACTTGCTACTCAAGATAGAAGTCCAAACTTAAAAAATTCTTAATTTTGTGCAAAAGAATGTAAAAGCTATGTGTATAAAAAATCCAGAGAACGGCCGGTTTTTTTAAGAGCATTTTAAGATTGAAAATTTAAGTTATTCCTATCTCTCTATTGACTGAATCTGCTTTATGTCTTCCTACCGATCACCTTATAAAGGCACCTCAGGAACGCAGCGTATTTTTAATGCGACCCGTTATTCCATGGCTGGTTTTAAAACCGCCTTTCAAAATGAGGCCGCCTTCCGGCAGATCCTGCTGATTAATCTTATTTTGATTCCTCTAAGCTTTTGGATGCCAGTTAGCCGAGTTGAGCAAGCGCTGATGGTCGCCGTATGCCTACTGGCGTTGATCATTGAACTGATTAACTCAGCGATAGAGGCAGTGGTAGACCGTATTTCCATGGAACGGCATGAACTGTCTAAAAATGCCAAGGATATGGGCAGTGCGGCTCAGTTTGTAGCACTCAGTTTAATTGCTCTGACCTGGGGCATCATTTTGGCTGGTCATTTGATTTGACCTCTGCTCTTGCTACTGCCTGAAATGGACAACTTAAAAATGATCACTGACCGTTCCCGGTTTTTACTGACCCAAACTTTACTTTTGATCTTCAGTTTTTTGATTCTTCTCAACTTCTTTGACATTGGAGGAGTGCTGGACTTACAGCTCATCTATCCCTTTATCGATGATCAGGGTCAATTTCCCCTTCGACAACAATGGGCACTGGCAGAACTCAATCATCGCTATGTGAAAGACCTGCTGATTCTGGTGTATATCACATTATTACTGGCCTGGTTGGCATCACTAAAATGGCAGAACTGGCATACGCGGCGCTGGGAATTTGGCTATTTCTTTAGCATGGTGGTGCTGACCACGGCCTCGATCGGAATTTTAAAATCTCAGTCGGCCCATGCCTGTCCCTGGGATATGACCATACCTACCCATAACGGGATTTTGTGGGATTTTAGTGCTACTGCGGGCCACTGTTTTCCTGGAGGGCATGCATCTAGTGGTTTTGCGTTGATGGCTGGTTATTTTGTTTATCGCATTTCTAACCGCAAGCGTGCTTATTTTCTTCTGATCGCTGCAGTAATTTTAGGGTTGACCATGGGCTGGGCACAAATGATGCGCGGAGCACATTTCCTGAGTCATAATTTATGGACTGGCTGGATTATCTGGTGCATGAATGTCATTGGCTATACGCTGTTTAGCCATAAACTACCCATAGAAAAGACCACTCCTATACTCTCTAGTATCAGGCAACCTTAACTCCAAAAAAACCAGAAGCTTATTCGCTTAGGCTTCGATTAAAGGAAGCTTGACCTGTACACAAAGGCCACTCAGATTGGTACTTCGCGAAAATTCTAGTGTTCCACCCAAGCGCTCGGTGGCTTTATCTACAATGGATAAACCCAAACCGCTGCCAATTTCTGCATGGTTATGTATCCGGTAGAAGCGTTGCCGGATCTGATTGAATTGAGCAGGATCTATCCCTGCCCCACTGTCTTCAATTTGTAAAACCGCCTGCCGTCCTTGCTGGAAAATAGATACATTAATCACGCCATCCTTCGGACTGTATTTAATTGCATTATCAATTAAATTATAAATAATCGAGTGCAAAGCTGAAACCTGGCCCTGAATCTGCAGTTCCTGTTGCTGTTCTACGCCCAAATCAATGTCTTTCTGTAGCGCCAATTGAATTAGTTCTTCGATACAGGTGACTGTCATTTGATTCAGTGATAGCAATTGAACAGGTTCGCTTAAACCTTCGGTCACATCCTGTTTTGCCAGACTCAATAACTGGTTGACCAGATGCTGCATACGCAAAATGCCTTGACTCAAATTATGGATAGACTCGCTTTGAGGGAACTGCTGTAGCAAAATTTGCAGCTGTAAGTTTAGTGCTGTCAGTGGCGTGCGTAATTCATGGGCAGAATCTGCTACAAATTGACGTTGTTCCTGTTGGGCCAGAGAAATGCGGCCAAACAAATAATTCATTTCCTGAATGGTCGGTTCCAGCTCCAAGGGATAATCTTTCATTGCAATTGGCTTTAAGTCTTGTGCCTTGCGGCTGGCCAATTCAGTTTTAAAATCATTGAGCGGCTGAAAGTTTTTCCGGATCATCCAGCCTAAGCCAAATACTGCAAAAGGTAAAAAAAGCACATAAGGAAGAAACATATTGGCTGCCAGCTCCAGCGCCAGTTCCTGCCGGACATTTTGCTGCTGGCTCACCTGAATCTGTAATTGCTTACCAGGAATAATATAAGTTAACCAGGTTCCATACGGCGTTTGATGCTTGTAGAAACCTGCTTTCCTGACCGGCGCCACCAGAACATCCTGCGGATGCAAGGAAGTGGCTGTATCTGTATAGGACCAGATATCTACAAATAAATCTTCTTCACTGTACTGTTTTGCCAGATCGATTTGACTTTGTAAGGGTTGCGGATGATTTTCTGAAATACGTTCTGCCAGACTTTGCATCTGTATATCCAGTACTTCATTAATTTCTTCGAGCGCAATCCGGTATGCTGCAAAGATTAGCACACAGCCCAGTACCACGCTAAATAATGAAATATAAATAACCAGACGTTTTTGCAAGGAATAACGTTTTTGCATGGTGCTCATCCTAAGCGATACCCTAGCCCACGTATGGTACGTATGAAGTCTTTTCCTAGTTTTGCCCGCAGATGATGGATATAGACTTCCACCGTATTACTGCTGACATCACTGTCAAAATCATAAAGCTTGTCTTCCAGATCATTTTTAGAAAAAATTTTGCTAGGATGCATGAGGAGTGCCGTGAGAATAGACCACTCCCGATTAGACAACTCGATCGGTTCACCATTAAAGCATGCGATGTGCTGTTCCAGATCCAGTTCCAGTCCACTGTGTGATAACTTCTTATTAATGTCTATCCCGGTGTTTTTTAAGCTACTACGTCGCAGCAAGGCATGAATACGGGCCAGCAGCTCGTCAAATTCATAGGGTTTAATCAAGTAATCATCTGCTCCCTGATTCAGCCCATCCACCCGGTTTTGTAATTGGTCCCGGGCGGAGATAATCAGTACCGGTAAATTTGGAAACTTCTGCCGGATATTTTTTAGCACCAGCATGCCATCCATCATCGGCAAGCCTAAATCGAGCAGGACAATATCGTAGACCTGCTGCTGTAACTGTTTTAAACCCTCAATCCCATTATTGACCCAGTACACATCAAACTGATGCAGCTTGAGCAATGTTTCAGTCGACTCGGCAATCATAAAGTCATCTTCAATAATCAGTATTTTATGCATTTCAAGCTCTGTTCTTTAATGATGGTGAGCATTGTGCAAGCATATCATTTTTAGCTTCAGTCACTTGCGTTTTTATATCCAGCATACTTAATAAACTGGGGAAAAGATGATCTTGACTACGGGCCTGTCCGGTCTGTGCTTTAAGACAGCTGACTTGCTGGGTATTCTGCTGCTTCCAGGCATCGGAGAACCACATCAGCATCGGGACATGGGTTTGCTGGGTCGGTGCCATACTATAAGGTGTACCATGCAGGTATAAACCATGCTCTCCGGTAGATTCTCCATGATCAGACAGGTACCAGAAACCGGTCTGATATTGAGTCTGCTGCTTTAAAGTTTCAATGATCTGGGCAAGAACATGGTCTGTATATACAATCGAATTATCATAGCTATTCTTTAATTCTTCTGTACTGCAGCCCTGAATGGCATTGGTCTTACAGGTCGGTTGAAATGGCTGATATGGCGCTTTGGAACGCTTGAAATATGCGGGGCCATGACTGCCCATCTGATGCAGTACAATTAATTGTGGTTTCGGGTTGTTTTTATCCAGATGCGCCAGATAATCTTTCAGGCTATCCACCAGGATTTCATCAAAACATTCACCACCAGCATCACACCACTTCTGTTTCAGTTGTGCCGGAATCTGATACTTTTGTACCCGGTCACAGGCACCTTTACAGCCTGAGTTATTATCAATCCAGGTCACCTGATATCCGGCGCGCTGAGCAATATCCAGCAAACCTTCACGGTGGCTGGCTAGCTGTTCATCATAGGTTTCACGTGACATGCCCGAAAACATACAAGGCACTGAAACGGCAGTTGCAGTTCCACAAGAGCTCACCTGATTGAAATTAATCACCGCTAACTTGCTCAGTTCAGGATTGGTATTGCGCGCATAGCCATTTAAAGCAAAACTCTCGGCACGTGCAGTTTCTCCAACAACTAGCACCATCAATTTGGGATGATCCTGCATTTGGGCCTGCTGTAACAGATGAGCATCTTCGCCAAAAGCCACCAAAGGTAAATTCGCTTTAGGTGCTTTCTTTTTATAATAGGATAAGGTGGACGCGATGCTATTTTGTGGAGAAAGCATACCCTTCAGATCGCGGTGCTCACGGAAGATGGCGGCATAATCGACATAGAAACAGAACAATAAACCTAGAATCAGTCCGAGTGAGACTACACTGCTCAGGCTTTTATGCACCAGCTGATGCCCAAGCGATGCAGGCTGAATTTTAAGCATCCAGATGATAAAAAGTGGAAAAATTACAAACACCAGTGTCCAGATCACCAGTCGCATTGACCAGAGATCTCGAACTTCACGGGCATCGGTTTGCAGCATATTCTGGATCTGGTCAGGCGTAATAACGACCCCCAGACTATTGACAAAATAAGCACTAAAGCCACCCAGAATGATCAAGACACTGGCCAGTATTTTGGCGTTCCATTTCCAGTTCAGCCACTGTAATACCAGGTTGTAAAACGCAATAATGATCAGTGCCGTAGCGACCAGTAACAGACCTGCTTTTAGATTGGCATAAGGCGTAAATTCATGAATTTTTTGATAGAAAGCAAAGTTTAGGATCAATCCCAGCCACATAGCCAGCAACATGTTGAAGCCTGAAAGACTAATCGACTTTTTAGGTCGCTGACTAAAAGAAGACGAATGGGAAAACAGCTTCAGCATGATCCGTGGCTCAAAGACTTTAAGATGCTTTAGCCTAGAATCTGAATCTTAAAAATGACTTAAAATGATTGGATCATTTCATAATATATGCAAACCCGCTCTTCTTTATTTCAAACTCAGAAGAATAAAGATAAGTCCTAACATATGTAGAATCTGGCTAGGCGCAAAATACAGAAAAAACTTCCATCCCCCGGTCACAAAAGAATTGATACTTTTAGACACCGCATGTGCCGCAAGTCCAATCATGACAGCATAAATTAAAGTCAGGTTGTGAGGATTTCCTTGTATCACTACACCTGCTACAGCAGCATGCACTTCAAATAAAGAGGCTAAAAAAGTACCTAAAATTAAGCCGCTATCTCCCAGTAAAAGATTTGCGCCGTAAATCCCGGCCTGGATTAAGGTCAAACTGACCGCAATAATCACCGCTTCTTTGATACTGAACATTCGGCTATCAATTTCTTGTATTTCATTGATGGTCGTACTGTTATCCGCTTGGGGAGTTCGATAAATCAAGAATCCGGCTGCAATACATAAAATTCCGATCCCCACCAAACTCGGAATCAGCAGGAACTTGAACCACTCTACGCTCACTCCCAGAACAATCAGCAAGAGCTGTAATAAGGTGGCAATACAGGAAATCAATCCGGCGCCTGCATTTAATTTTGCACTGGCCCGCCCGGATCGGACTTGCATGCCCAAACTGGCAATCGTGGCCGTACTGGAGACAAATCCCGAGGCTAAGGCAGATAAAATGAGAGCCTTATCATTGGATAGGATTCGTTTTGCCACATGTGCCATGGACTGCACAATCAAGATTAAAATGAGTAGTTTAAGGATGATATAGGGATTCAGTACGGCGCCCCACAAGGGCTTATTGGGCATGACCGGCAACGCAATCAATATCAAAGCCAATAAAAGTAAGCCATCTCTTAACTCATAGCTTTGGATCGTTTTTCCGGCAAATTGATGCAATGTCTGTTTGCCCATCAGGATAATCGTGAGTAGAACCGCCATCCCTGCAGCCAGTGGGATATTCCACACACAAATAGCGCCAATGATATAAGTCATCAAAAAAGCCAGTTCAGTGGTAGATCCAATATCTTGTTTTTGTTGAAACAGGCTATACACACAGAACAGGCTGACCGCTACAGCTCCTATCACCCCAATATAGAGATGCAAAGGGGTAAATTCAAAGAATGGTTTTATAGCTTATTAGATGCAATTTAGAAGTGAATGAATGAAACTCATCTAAAGATTAGAAAATATCAGTCTATTCACTCTGTTTAATTTCATTTAAATCATTCGTTAGAAAGGCGTCTGAGGTCACCCCACTATCAATGAATAACCTCAACATCCACGTAAATCTTAAAATTCTTCCCGCTGTAATTCATTCACCGTTTGCCCCTGCTTTGCAAACCACTGATCACGACGTTCAAACAAGCGTGGCGCCGCCTGATTCACTTGATCAATTAGAGCCTGTAAATCGGCATTGATCAAACGGCCATTTTTAACCACAATCTGTCCCGCCACCATCGTCATCACGACATCTTGGCCTTGAACTGCATGGACTAAATTGGTATGCAAATTAAATAATTTTCTATGATCAATCAAAGGCGTCATCCGCGGTGTATCCAGTTTCACCGCAATCAGGTCGGCCTGTTTGCCGACTTCCAATGAACCAATTTCATCTTGCATACCCAAGGCTTTAGCTCCTGTAATCGTAGCCATTTGACAGACTGACCAGGTATCCAGGGCAGCCGCATCTAAATTCGAAAACTTGGCCAATAATGATGCCGTTTTCATTTCTTCAAATAGATCCAGGTTATTGTTTTCTTTTTCTCCATCAGTACCCAGACCCACCGCAATGCCTTGGCGTAGCATTTCAACCACAGGGGCTGCACCGGAGGCCAATTTCATATTGGAAATCGGGTTATGGGCGACACCGACCGCATGTTGCCTTAAAATCTGAATTTCATTTGCATCTGCCCAGACGCAATGTGCCAACAGGGTTTTAGGCAGATCTAGCAAGCCTAGCTTTTGCAGACTTTCAATCGGGCGAATGCCTGAACGGCGCAGGTTTTCCTGTACATCAAATTGGCTTTCATTGCTATGAGTATGAAAACCGGTTTGATAATCCTGACAAAGTTTCTCAATACGGCTTAATGCTGAAGCTTCAGCATAAAACAGGTGCTCTAAACCTACCCAAACCTGAATACGTCCATTCGCCTGCTGATGCCAACGGTTGATTAAAGCCTCATTACTTTTTAAGGTTTCAAAATAATTGTGATCCGGATGCTCTGCGACATAGGGTACGAGAACGGCACGAATTCCCAATGCTTGCGCAGCTTCAGCACTTCCGTCCATATAACGCCACATATCAACGATGGTGGTCGTTCCCGACAATAGTGCCTCAGCATAACATAAATAGGAGGCGATTTTCGCATCCTCTGGTGTCAACACCCGGTGCATCGGGTCAATATACTGCTGTAACCAATCCCAAACCGGTAATCCTTCAGCCGTACCACGCAATAAACCGGAATGACAATGGGTATTGATCAAGCCCGGCATCAGGATCGTTTGTGGGTAATCCTCAATGAGCACCTCTGGATAGCATTGGGTTAACTCAATGTACCCACTGCTTTTATTTTGTCACCATCAATCAGTATCGCGCCATTTTTAATACATTCATTCTGCGTGTTCATGGTAAGGACATAGGAAGCTGTTAAAATTTTCATGATTTATACTCAAATCTATTCTATTTATGATGAATGGCTGCGGTTATGGCACGAAGGTTTTGCCTAAAGAAGATGGCAAATTCATTTTGAGTACTTTTTTATTCCGTGAAATCATGACCAGTACCACAATGGTGGCTATATAGGGCAATGCGGCAAGCAGCTCGTTCGGCACCTTGATTCCAAGCGCCTGGGCGTGAAATTGCAAAATGGTTACGCCCCCAAACAGGTAAGCGCCGAGCATTAAACGTGTTGGTTTCCACACCGCAAATACTACCAGTGCAATGGCAATCCAGCCGCGGCCTGCCACCATATTTTCAATCCACATCGGGGTATATACGGTCGATAAAAATGCTCCGCCAACCCCTGCCATCAAACCGCCAAATAGCACTGCGCCATAACGAATCGCCAACACGTGATAACCCATGGCATGCGCACTTTCCGGTGATTCTCCGACTGCTTTAAGCAATAAGCCCAAACGGGTTTTGGCCAAGACAAACCACACCAGAAAGAAGACCAAGATTGACAGATAAACCACATAGTTTTGCTGGAACAAAATCGGACCCAATACTGGAATATCCGCTAATAGTGGAATATTAAAATTAGCCAGACCCGGTAAAGCCATACTGACGTAGTTCTGTCCCAAAAATGCAGAGATACCGAGTCCAAAAATGGTTAAAGCCAAACCGCACGCGGATTGATTGGTACTTAAAGACAAGGTAAAAAAGGCAAAAATCAGGGCCATCAGCATGCCTGCCAGACCACCCATCAATAAGGCACTTAATACACTGGCATCATATTGCGCAGCAAAAGCAAAACCTGCAATTGCACCGACCAGCATCATCCCTTCTACTCCAAGATTAATCACACCTGTCCGCTGTGTGACCAATTCCCCCAGACCTGCGAAAATCAGTGGTGTTGCTGCTGCAACAGTACCTGCAAGAATTGCAGTTATTTCTAAAGCCATATCATGCTTCCTTTTGCTGTAGACAACATTGGGTTAGAGGGTGGTTGCTGTGGACTGAGGGACCGGTGGCACCATTTTTTTGCTAAACCGGTAACGGTTTTCAATTAATGCATCGGAAGCCAACAGGAAAAATAACAGCAGGCCCTGGAAAATACCGGTAATCGCGACCGGAAGCTGCAACTGCATTTGTGCCATTTCGCCGCCCAGATAAATCAGCGCCATAAAACAGCCTGACAGCACAATACCGATGGGGTTTAAACGCCCTAGATAGGCCACGATAATCGCTGCATAGCCATAACCTGGGGACAGGTTCGGATTCAGCTGACCAATAGGTCCAGCCACTTCACAGATTCCGGCAATACCTGCCATCATCCCGGAAATCACCAGACTCATCCAGATCGCTTTGGAGGAAGAAAAACCTGCGTATTTGGCAGCTAAAGGTGCCTGACCGCTGACTTCCAGTTTATAGGCCGTCAGACTTTTACGCATAAAAACCCAGAACAGAAGGACTGCAAAAAAAGTGATAAAAATAGAGGTATTAATGCGTGTGCCTTCTACAATAAATGGCAGCGTCGCACTCTCACTAAAAACCACCGATTGAGGGAAGTTCATCCCTTCCGGATCACGCCAGGGACCATTGACTAGGTACAGCAACACACATACTGCGACATAATTCATCATCAGGGTGGTCAGGGTTTCTTCAGCATTAAAATGGGTTTTCAGTAAGGCAGGAATTGCACCCCAGAGTGCCCCACCAAGTGCGCCCATAACGATCATTAACGGGAGAATCCAGCAGCCGATGTGATCATGAAATAAAATCGCAATACCACCGCCAAAAATCGCGCCCATGGTGAGCTGACCTTCAGCACCGATATTGAATAATTTCGCCCGGAATCCGACCGCCAGTCCCAAGGCAATCAGAATCAGAGGCCCGGCTTTCACTGCCAGTTCACTCCAGCCATAAGACGACGTCAGCGGTTCAATAAAGAAGATGTACATGGCTTGCGCGGGATTAATCCCCAACATTAAAAACAGAATACTACCGACAATCAGCATGGCTAGCAGCGCAATGAGCGGTGAAAGCCACTTCATGATTTGAGAGGGATGTTCACGCGGTTCCAGTAAATGCATGTCGCTCTCCTCTCAACCTGTATATTTGTTTTTTTGTTATATTAAGCATGAGCTTGCTGCTCCTCTACTATGATCGCAGTGTCATGGCCTGGAATGCCTGACATCAAGATTCCAACATTTTCAGTATTGGTTTCATGAGTAGGTATCGCTGGAGATAGTTCACCATTGGCCAACACGCAGAGACGATCACTGATTTCAAACAGCTCTTCTAATTCTTCTGAAATCACCAAAATGGCAACACCTTGTCGAGAGAGATCAATCAGGGTTTGCCGGATAAACATGGACGCGCCCACATCAACGCCCCAGGTCGGTTGAGCCACAATCAGGAATTTCGGGTTTTGCAAAATTTCCCGGCCGACAATAAATTTTTGTAGATTTCCACCGGACAAGGAACGTGCTTCTGCCTCTGGGCCACTGGCTTTCACCCCGAATTTTTCAATACAGTGCTCGGCAAAAAGCTTACATTGTGCAAACTTGATTAATCCCCATTGCGTTAGGTTCTGCCGAAATGCGGTCAGCAAGGTATTCTGGGACAGTGTCATGTTCGGGACTGCTCCTCGGCCCAGACGTTCTTCAGGGACAAAGCCCAGGCCCAAATCACGCCGTTGTCCAGAACTGAATCGGGAAATATCGATTTGATCCAGAACCATCCGGCCATGTTTCAGGCTATTTTCACCCGACAATAAAGACAGTAATTCTGCTTGCCCATTGCCAGAAATCCCGGAAATTCCTACAATTTCACCGGCAAAAATATTTAAATTGATATTTTTCAGCGACACACCAAATGGGTCGTCGGACTGGTAATTGAGATTCTCAACCTGGAATAATATCTGTTTTTCACCTGTATATTCAGGGCGTACATAGGTCGGTAAATCACGGCCAATCATTAAGCGTGCTAAATCACTAGTACTGTTGTCTTTGGGATTAACATTTCCGGTGACACGGCCATTGCGTAAGATGGTCGCTTCATCACAGAGTTCTTTGATCTCGTGTAATTTATGACTGATATATAAAATTGAAACGCCTTGGGAGGCCAATAACCGTAAAGTTTTAAACAGTTGCCGTACCGCTTGTGGTGTCAATACTGAAGTCGGTTCATCTAAAATGATTAAAGCGGGATTTTGCAAAAGGCAGCGAATAATTTCGACACGTTGCCGCTCACCTACCGATAAAGAATGTACTTCGCGGCGTGGATCAATCGGTAAACCATATTGTTCTGAAACTTCAATAATTTTTTGGCTCAGGACTTTTAAATGAATCTTTTCATCCAGTCCCAGCAAAATATTTTCCACTACGGTCAAGGTTTCAAATAAAGAGAAATGCTGATAGACCATGCCAATCCCGAGTTTTCTTGCCATCGACGGGTTATCAATATGAACTTCTTTACCGTTCCAGAGGATTTGTCCTTGATTGGCCTTGGTTGCCCCATAAATGATTTTCATCAGGGTACTTTTGCCAGCACCATTTTCACCCAAAATGGCATGAATTTGCCCAGGTTGAACGGTTAAATGTATCTGGTCATTCGCTTTCAATGAATTGTAACTTTTACAGATATTGATGAGCTGTAAACGCGGTACACCTGAAGAAGAACGTGCGTTCAACTCTTGCGCATGAGCAGATCTATCGTCTTGAGAGGTCATCATCAGTGCCCTATTCAATGCTGTGACAGTGCGGCATCCATCTGAAGCGTGCAGGCATTCAGATGGATGCGGGAAAGTACATCAAAGTATTTAAAGTTTTTTGAATTGCAAAATGACAAAGCTTTATTTCGGTAATGAACCCTCTACGCCCTTCACGTAGTAATTCATTTTGCTTAGTGCCGCATCATCTAGGCGCTTGCCCTTTGCCAAGACCAATGTGCCATCCTGTTTATGAATCGGGCCGGTAAATGGATGCAGTGTGCCTTTTAAAATGCCATCACGTACGCTGAGCGCTTTTGCTTTAGAGGCTGCCGACACTGAAGGACCAAAGCTTTCGATATCAACGGCTTTTTGTTTTACGCCATACCACATTGCACTTGGTTTCCAGGTTTTCTTGCTGACTTGCGTCATTACCGGAGTATAAATTTTTTCCCAATGTAAAACCGATGCAGCAAGATGCGCTTTAGGGCCAAATTTGCTCATGTCAGAATCCCAGCCAAAAGCAAAGACACCTTTTTGTTCAGCCGCCTGTACCACTGCTGGAGAATCGGTATTTTGCATCAGCACATCTGCGCCTTGAGCAATCAAAGCCAAGGCTGCATCACGTTCTTTGCCCGGGTTAAACCATGAATTCACCCAAATGACTTTGGTTTTAATTTTTGGATTTACACTTTGTGCACCGAGGGTATAGGCATTGATATTACGGATAACTTCAGGAATCGGAAAAGACGCAACTACACCCAAAACATTATTTTTGGTTTTTTGCCCTGCGACCACACCCAGCATATAAGCACCTTCATAGGTACGGACATCGTAGACCCCTAAGTTTTTGCCCTGCTTATAACCGGTTGCATGCATAAATACTGTATTGGGAAATTGCTTGGATACTTTCTCCATTGCATTCATATAACCAAACGAAGTCGCAAAAATGACTTTATTGCCTTGTTGTGCCAGGTTGCGGATCACACGTTCGGCATCTGCTGTTTCAGGGACATTTTCGATATAAGAGGTTTTATATTTTCCTGCGAGGGTTTTTTCAGCCTTAATCCGGCCCTGATCGTGAGAATAGGTCCAGCCATGGTCGCTGGTTGGGCCAATATAAACAAATGCGGCTTTATCTTGGGCCTGAACATTGGCGACAGCGGCCATGCCCATTACACCACTTGCCATTAATACCCCTACCAATTTTTTCAATCCGGTTTTCAAGCTATTTTTTTCTTTCATTCTATTCTGCTCTTGGTTGTTCTGTGTCATGCAACACATGCTTTAAAATGACTTCACGCAAATGTGCTCAGTCTGTTCAAGATATAATTAGCAATAAGCATTCCAGTTTTTATAAAAATAATAGAAATAGGGTTTTAAAATAAAATGTTTTTTGTTTTTATAATTTAATTAAGGCGTAATGATATTAAATTTATAAAAGCTTATTTTATGATTGATAGGGGGTTTAATTTATCAAATGGATTTATTTTTTATTTTTGCTTATTAGTGGTGCGATAAAATAAAATGCCTTAAATTTGCGCATTCCTTTTTTAATCCAAGCTTCATATTTTTCATGAGCAAAGATAAATTAAAATGATAGAACCATGTATTGAGACTCATTGAGGGAATGGGATTTTTTTAGATATAAATCATTAATATTTAAATATATTAATAGTTTTTTTATAGTTAGGTTTAGCTTGTAATACGCCGAAAGGATGATGTTCTGTAGATATTTTTATTTTCTCTCCTCATTGAAGGAGGTTGGAAATCTCTAATCGGAGCTTGCCTGGATTGATTTATTTAATTTCCAAATTTTGAAAATATTAATCAATTTTAATTAAGAAATAAGGACATATAAATAATATTTTGATCATTCAAAAATAATATAAATAAAAACCACTATATTGAAATATAGGGTTTCTATTTAAAATTTAATCCATATTTTTAAATTTTAAAATATATTAGACAATATAACGTTTACTTAATCCCCACTCGGCTAAGATTCGACGATAGGTCGTTGAAGAGCGATCTGCTTCAAAATGCGCTTCCATAGAAATATCGAGCGGTAATTCTTCAGGTTTTTGGCTTTCTACCATGTCCTGATCTTCGGCAAAAATTTGTGCATTGAAGTCATATACCGCCTGTAAATCTCCTGTGGTATCGAAGTTGCGTGTCAGTGGTACAAATAAACGGGTTTTATTGTGTGAGACCGGACAACAGGCATTGAGAATTTTTAATTGTCCCTGTTCTGGGAAATGTACAGTTAGCACCGCAGAAAACGGTGGATAGACATCAAATACACGTTTCCACAAAAAGCCTTCCGGTGCCAGATCTTGCATACCATGTGGATAGTTGCTGACACTGCTGACATATTCGGTATGCAGGCCGTAATTTGTACGTTCTGTCGTGTATTTGGGTACAACCTGATTTTCAGGATCTGCGAAAGAACCCTGATGAACCCAGGCAAAATGTGCAACATCAATAAAGCCTTCCAGTTGACGGCCACTCGAACCGGCAATATCCAAAAACGGCGGTAAAATTGCCTGATGATCTGGCATCTCCCAGGTATCTAAAACAGGAAAATTGGCTTTTGCTTCGTCACGGCCAAAAATACTGGTCCAGATCAAGCCATATTTTTGCACTACTGGAAATTTGGTCAGAGAAAAGCGCTCAGAAATGTTGGTCAGCTCGGGTTGTGCAGGAATTTTGATACATTTTCCCTGGCCATTGTAGTGTAAGCCATGATAAGGACAGACCAGATTTTCACCCGAAACCCAGCCTTTGGTTAAGGGTACGCCCCGGTGTGGACAGAGATCACGAACCAGGTGAATTGCACCACTGTCTGTTTTATACAGTGCAAGTTTGACATCAAGCAGGGTTACTTGTTGCGGTTGGGTAGAAACGTCCTGAATCCGTGCAACCGGATACCAGTGACGAGCCAGAATGTCCCAGTCCTGATCATCAAACTGGCTATAGCAGGGTTTGTTGAATAAATTGATGACTGGAATGGCGTTCATATCAAACCTATATTCTTACTGTGGATGGTCTCTTTTTACAGGCCTTGAACAGTGCATAACTGTGCAATTTTGGCTTTGCTTATGATTGAAATTACTGAATTTATTGTCATTCTGTCTATTAGAATGATTCGTACTATTCATTCTTGAAATTAGAACACATCAACCATGTACAAATGTACTTGCCGATTAAAGCTGCCTTCTTTGGCATAAAACTCGCATAAACACGTTTATCTCAAATATTGATATGAATAAAAGGTGGTTCTTCGCTTGACTAAATTAATGAATACGCCTTTTTCCCGATTTTCAGAATATTTTATCGCGGTGGCGAAAACGGGAAGTTTACGCAAGGCCGCAGATCAATTATTCATTTCCGTGTCTGCAGTACATCGGCAAATTGCTTTGGCTGAAGAAGAACTGGGAATTGTGTTATTTGAGCGTTTGCCCCATGGTTTAAAACTGACACTGGCGGGTGAATTACTCTATGCCGATGTTTTAAAATGGCAAAAAGAATTCCAGCAAACCCGGATTCGCTTTGATGAAATTCAGGGGCTTACGCGTGGGACCATCGAATTCGGTTTAATTTCTGCCTTAAATGATGGTTTTGTCATGCAGTCCGTGCAATATATGTATGAACATTATCCCTGGATTAATTTTAATATCCGGGTCGCAGACAGTGAAATCGTAGCCAAAAAAGTGATTGAGGCAGAACTGGATTTTGGCCTGATCCTGAATCCGAAATCCCATCAACATATTGAAGTCCTGCACTTTCTGGAACTGCCTTTAGGTTTTGTGATGGGTAAGTCTCATCCTTTTGCTCAAGCAGAAAAGATTTATTTTTCAGATACCTTGAATGACAACCATTTTATTCCGGCCGACCCCCTGATTATTCATGATTATGTACAGGCACTGTATAAACATCATCAATTTATACCTGCACGTAAAACGGAATCGAATGATATCCGCCTGATGAATACTCTCATTAAGGCGAATTCCGGGATTGGAATTTTTAGTTATCTCGATGTTTTACCCTATGTCGAGCGAGATGAAGTGGTCTTTAAACCTATCTCTGAAAAAGGACTGCATCCGCTGACCATTGCCTTGTGTGTGGCGCCTAAACGCCAAATTTCACGCGTTTCCCAGTTGATGATTAAACATATGATTGAACAAATGGAAACCTTAAAAAGCAAGGTGCAGCAACTGTAGTATTTTCATACTTAAATAACAAAAACCGCGATGGCTAAAATCGCGGTTTCTCGATATGTGATGCTATTAATTAGACTTAATCCAATGGATTACCCACAATATTGCTAATAATGCCTTTCATAATATGTGGGCCTTGTTCTTTCCGTAGGTCTGCATACCAGTCTTTGGTAATTTGCTCATCTTTCATATGCGTGACATCACAACGCTTACGTGCACGTAGCAGCAATTCATTGGCGCGTTCATTGCGTTTATTCTGATAGCGTTTCAGGGCATCTTCCAGACCTAGCGTATTAATTTGTAAGGCACGTGCCAGATAGACCGCATCTTCCATTGCCTGGCAACCTCCCTGCCCGATATCCGGTGTGGTGCTATGTGCTGCATCCCCTAAAATTACCACACGGCCCTTATAAAACTGGGTAAAAGGCTCAATATCATGGATCTCGACACGATTGGTTTTCTGCTCATCAATACTGTCAATTAAGCGCTGAACCTGGGAGCACCAGCCAGAGAAATATTGCTTTAATAAGATCTTATATTCCGAACGTTGATTCTCCAGACCTGCGGGCAATGGCACATCAAAGAAGAAATAAAAGCGATGCTCTGCCACAGGCATCAGTGAAGCGCGTTTGCCTTCACCGACAAAAGTGGTCCACTGCTGTGCGGGCGCTAAATCTTCAGAGATCTCAACCAGTCCGTTCCAGTTCACATAGCCAGCATAACGGCGTTCAACCTGTTTGCCCAATACATACTGACGCGTCATGGAATGGGTACCATCTGCGCCAATCAATAATGCTGCAGAAACAGTGCTGCCATCCTGAAAACCGATTTCAACGTGTTGCCCCTTATCCTCAATAGACACCATTTTTTTACCGAGCTGAATATCCTGCCGGCCAAACTCATCCATTAACATATTTTGTAATTCAGCACGCGATACCGGATATGGACGTTGACCGACTTCTTCAATTAACGGCGCCAAACTAAACTGCGTCATGACCTCGCCATTCAAACCATCGATATAGGCTAAGTCATTCATCTGGCCACCTAACTTTGCTACCTGTTCAGTTAAGCCCAGATAGTTCAAACACTTCACCCCGTTTGACCACAAGGAAATTGCAGCACCGACAGGTAAAATCTGTTCTGCCTGCTCATAGATGGTGACCCGATGTCCGAACTTTTTTAGTGCAATTCCTGTGGTTAACCCGCCCATGCCTGCCCCAATAATTGCAATCTCCATCTATTCCTCCTGGCTATTTCATCTTCATTGCCAGCTAAAATGCTAAAAACGTGCCATCCTGAAAAAAATGCACTAAAAAAATAGCAAGAGTTGGCACACGCTGTGCTTTTAAATTCCTTCAATGTCCTGTTTTTATAAAGGCAGAAGACCTAAATTTGTATTTATAAAAGTGCATATTCATGTGACGTATACCAATGATGGAAATTTAAGATGGCGACCTTATTAGCTCCAATTTTTGATCTGCCTGCTCCAGTACAGCAGTTAACTAACCTTGCAGATGCCCGAATTGGCGCAGAAATT
Source organism: Acinetobacter sp. L-24 (assembly GCF_056857555.1). Next base: position 302,926 of record NZ_JBSXNI010000042.1, read on the forward strand.
CTTGAATGTTCAGATGAGTTTTTTGCTGAAGCAAAACGCATGTTGCAATTTGAGGCACCGGTCTTTATCGAAGACAAGTTTGATGAGCATGGCAAATGGATGGATGGCTGGGAAACCCGTCGCAAGCGCCACACGGGCTATGATTGGGCCATCATTAAACTTGCTGTTGCAGGTCAAATACAGGCACTGGATATTGATACGACTTTTTTTAGCGGTAATTATCCGGCCTCTGCTGCTGTGCAAGCATGTTATGCGCCAGATGGAAATCTTGATCAGGCAGAATGGATCAGCATTATAGAAAATAATGTCTTGGGCCCCAGCCAGCATCATATTGTTCAGATTTCAGCAAAGCAGATATTTACCCATGTCCGTTTGAATATTTATCCTGACGGTGGGATTGCACGTTTTAAGGTCTATGGTCAGGTAAAAATCAATCTGCAAGATAGTGATCAAATGCTAGATGTTTTGGCACTAGAACATGGTGGCCGTGTCGTTGCCTATAGCGATGCGCATTTTGGACATCCACGCAATCTGATTAATCCGGGACGTGGCATTAACATGGGCGATGGCTGGGAAACCAAACGGCGTCGTGCTCCAGGATTTGACTGGTGCATTTTGGCTTTAGGCGCCAGTGCCCGAATCGAGAAAATTGAAATTGATACCGCCCATTTTAAGGGAAATTTCCCTGCAGAGGTTTCTATTCAAGCCATCTATGTTGAGGATGCAACCGATGAGCAACTCATTCCACAAAGCATGTTCTGGCCTTTTTTGTTAGAAGCTCAGCCCATGCAAATGGATCATATTCATCATTACATCAATGAAATTTTACAGCACGAAAAAATTTCCCATATTCGTGTCAACATGATTCCCGATGGTGGTATTAGCCGGATTCGGCTCTGGGGAAAATTGGCCTAAATGATGAAGAGCATGTATATGCAAAGCATAAAAATACAGTCTTTAAGCACGGAAAATTTTCTGCCTTTTGGAGAAGTCATTGCCTGTCAGGGTAATCATTATTTTCATATCAATGAGCAGCAGACTGAGCGTTATCATGCCCTGTCTGAAGTAGAAAGTGATGCCAAGGTTGGACTGAGTATTTTTAGAAATATGCAAGCTACGGCAATTCCTTTTCAAATCTCGATGCTGGAAAGACATCCTCTGGGTTCACAGGCTTTTATTCCAATGCACGGCCAGCAATTTTTAATCGTTGTAGCGCCTGAACTTGATTATACACAGCCCGATATTAGTCAGATTCAGGTATTTATCAGTGATGGTTCTCAAGGGATAAATTATCGTGCCGGAACCTGGCATCATCCATTATTGACCCTTGAAGCACCCAGCGAGTTTGTCGTAGTGGATCGTATAGGTAGCGGATCAAATTGTGATGTTCATCCTTTTCCTGAAAACATCCAGATCGTATTTTAAACGCATTAAAAAAAGCCCTTTTATCAGGGCTTTTAACTTATTTCTTCATCACTTTGCCTAGAAGTGATATTTCACTAAAGCACTGACATTATTTTCATCGGCATTTGGGATACCGAATTTGTTGTTCCAGATAGAATGTTCAATCCCCAGATATAAATTGGTGTCTGGAGAAATGTGTTTACCGACATTCCATTTCCATTGGGTGGTCCAGTTCATCTCGCTGTCATGAGTATCTTCTTCTGTAGACCAGTCCAAGAAGCCATCCACCAGAAATTCTTCAGTTCCCAGTTTAATTGGCACGCCATAGGTCAGTGTCAACTGGTAATCATCATCAATATTCTCATTATTCACGCGATAAAGGTTAATGCTGGCATAACGGAAATATGGAATATCCAGATCGAAACCTACGCCGTACAGGAAGTTATCAAAACCCTCTCCACCTTCCCAGGTCGTTGAAACCAGTACATCTTTAACCGGACCAAAGGCAAGCTTCTGACCCGACACTTCACCCAAGCTCAAACGTGGTGAAAATTCAAAATAACTTGATTTAAAGTCATCTGCACCGCGCATACGGTCAATGAAGAAGAAGACATCTGCATATTTTACTTTTGCCGTATATTCAAAGGTCGCAGTCGCCTGTTTCTCATCGACCACCTCATAGTTTTCTCCATAAAGTCCGGTGACACTGAAGTCTTGCCAGATCGGTTTTGCCTGTGCGGATGCCGCACCCAATACAAGTAATGTTGCAGCAGTAAGTTGAGTGAATTTCATAAATAAGGGTCCCCAATGGAATGAAAGAATCACATTCTGAATTAAGCAAAAACAAAGCCAACATTTTTAATTTTTGATAAAAAAAACAGCCCATTTTCTGGACTGTTTTCATCCTGGTTTAAATTTTCTAATGTGGAATCTTTGCCACAATTTCTGTAGTCGCTGTGCTTTTATTTTTAAATAGGTTCAGATGATTGAACAACAGGTTGAGTAAAATGGCCATTAAGCAGGTTGAGCTAATCCCCGAATGAAACAAGGTTTGCACCCATTTTGGAAAGTTGGCATAAAAGGAATGATCAATAATGGGAATCATGCCGGCTGCAATAGCCGTCGCAACAATGATAAGATTTTTTTGCTCGTTATAATCAATTTTAGCCAAGGTACGAATCCCGCTTGCAGCGACTGTTCCAAAAAGTACCAGACCTGCACCACCTAATACCGGTACAGGAATGGCAGCAATCAAACGTCCCATAATTGGCAGTAAACCCAACACGACTAAAATCATGCCCCCAGCTGCGACCACAAAGCGGCTTTTAATTCCGGTAATCGCCACCAAGCCGACATTTTGCGCAAAAGCACTTTGCATAAATGAACCAAAAACCGGTGCCATCGCACTCGATAACATATCGGCACGCAAGCCATTCGAGATACGATCCGCATCCACTTTGGTACCTACAATCTCACCCACTGCAATGATATCTGCTGTGGTTTCGGTCATAATCACTAGCGTAACGATAAGCATGGAAATGATGGCAGTGAGCTCAAAAGTCGGTAGTCCAAAGGCGAAGAAGCTGGGTACCTGAATCCATGTTCCATTCGCAACTTTAGAGAAATCACCAAAACCGAATAAATAAGCCAGTACTGAACCTAAAACAATTGCCAGTAAAATAGACAAGCGACGAATAGCAGCATGTCGGCTCAAATTCAGGCAGACGACTAAAGCTAAAGTCATGAGTGCCAGACCAATATTTTCGATACTTCCCCATTCTGGTGCCTTGGGATTGCCGCCCATCATCCAGCGGACTGCCACCGGCAATAAAGACAAACCAATGATAGTAATGATGCAACCGGTCACGACTGGTGGAAAGAAACGGATAATTTTGGAAAAATAAGGTGCGAGGAAAAAACCGATCAATGATGCGACAACGACTGCACCGTAGACGGCTTGCAAACCACCGCCTGTAGTCACAATCGCCACCATCGTTGCGACACCGGCAAAAGAAACCCCTTGCACCAAAGGTAGTTTTGCACCGATATATTTCCCCCCAACGGTTTGCAAAATTGTGGCTAAACCACCGACAAATAGCGCCGCCGCAATCAATAATCCAATTTGATAAGCTTCTAGGCCGGCTGCTGTTCCCACGATTAAAGGTGGTGCAATAATTCCACCATACATGGTCAGTACGTGTTGCAAACCATAAGCTGCACTTTTCCCCGCACCTAAATATTCATGTTCAGGTGATATTGTTTTACTTTGTTCTGTCATTTTTCTCACCCTCAAAGTCTAAATATAAAATCAGCTTCCGCGATATGTGGAGTACCCGAATGGGCTGATCAGTAAAGGAATATGAAAATGCTGGAATGCATCTTTCACATAAAAATGAATAACTGCTTTAGGAAAAAAAGTTTCTAAACCCAAACCTTCAAAATAAGCAGATGTAAAAAACTCAAGACTATAGATACCTGTTTTTAAATCGACTATGCCAAAATCACTGACGCGACCGTCTGTATTGGTTTTTGTCTCAGCAAGCAAGCGACCGTCTTCAGCAAAAAGTCGTACCACCACGTCTGTCGCAGGTTTTCCCAGATGTGTATCTAAAATATGCGTGCTAATCATGCATGAAGCTCCTGAGCCAGTCGTGACAAGGCAATTTCTGCCAGTTGATGATGGACAATACGTTTCTCAATCTCTGGATCATTTAGCAAACGATAGTTCAGGGCTTGAAGGACGTCTTCACTGCTCAATCCAGCAGCTTTGATCAGAAAGATAAACCCATATTTTTTTTCATAGGCAAGATTGCCTTTAAGCAGCGCGAGCTGGGTATCGTCATCTGCTGTAATGCCGGATTGCTCACGATGGGAAAAGTCTTTTTCTATTTCACTTAATTCAGCCTGTGCCTGTTTTTCACCTATACGGGGATGATTATCCAGCGCAGTTTTAATTTCATCCCAACTCCAGGTCGCCGCCTGTTGGTTCGCTGCACTCAAAACATCCTCAAGCGATGCATAAGGACGTTTTGTGGCAAGCTCGGTCGACCAGCTGGGTATTTGCACACAGTGCTTTAAAAAGATCATCGCATCTTCTGCTGATGCTTGATTAAATTCAACAAGTTGCACTATTCAATCGCCTGTTTATATTGCTTGGTTATTTAAAACTGGTTTTGCAATAACAGTGCCAAAGCTGATGTGTTTGTTATTTTTATAAAGTACATGACTCAAAAAAGAGCATCTAAACTGATCTTTTCCAATATATTTTATGATTATGGCGCATGATGGTTATACCAGTGCTCGGCAATATCCCCACGACGGCAAATCCAGACCTTGTCATGATTTTGAATGTAGTCCAGGAACTTTTGTAGAGCTTTAAAACGTCCCGGCCGTCCTAAAGTACGGCAGTGCATGCCAATCGACAGCATTTTTGGCGCAGTTTCGCCTTCGGCATAGAGCACATCAAAAGCATCTTTGAGATATTGATAAAACTGTTCCCCGCTATTAAACCCGCCCGGTGAACTGAATTTCATGTCATTGCTATCCAGGCTATAAGGAATAATCAAATGCGGACGTGTTTCCCCTGCCTGATTGGTCAAGGTGCTCCAAAATGGCAAGTCATCTCCATAGTAATCAGCGTCATATTTGATGTGAGGAAATTCAGCCAGAAGTTGACGGGTGTTTGGACTGTCCCGACCGGTATACCACCCAATAGGCGCTTCACCAAACAGGCTTTCCAGAACACTGATCGCCTGATCCATATACTGACGTTCAAGTTCAAGCGGCATGTCCTGATAATGTAGCCAGCGCTGCCCATGTGAAACCACATCATAATGAGCTGATTTAATCGCCTCGACCACATAAGGATTACGTATTAAGGCCATACCGACTCCAAAGATAGTCATCGGCAAACCACGTTTCTGGAACTCCTGATGAATCCGCCAGAAGCCTGCACGTGAACCATATTCGTACATCGAATCCATCGACATATGTTTGTCTGGAAAGCTGGCAGCACCGATGATTTCAGATAAAAACTGTTCTGACCCCGTATCACCATGTTCAATGTGGTTTTCACCACCTTCTTCATAATTCAGCACAAACTGTACCGCGACACGCGCGCCGTTTGGCCATTGCACTTTTGGTGGTTCGCCATGATAACCAATCAGGTCACGCGAATAAGGTGCACTGCGAATGCTCTCGATAAGTTCTTGTCCGCGTAAATAGCTAGTCGTCACATCAAATCCTTGTCGATTCTGAGTAAATGATCAATTGTCTATACGCGTGATAAGCAATTTGTGCGCCAAAGTAGAGCATCGACAGCGCGAACATAGGCTTAAAAAGATTATTTTTAGGAGATTTAAGCATTTAAATATCCCATCTCAATATTTGCGTGGTTGAACATAAAAAACCTGGAAAGATGCTTATTTTGTTTTTAATCGCTGGTCAGTGTTCTGATTTACGCAATCCTATGTCCTGTTAATTGAAATTTCATAGAACACATTGCTGTTTTATAGTCCAGCTAAAGGTCATGACACAGAACCCATTATGAATACAAATATCGCCGCTTTTAGTCCCGACTTACCAGTCCATATGACATTCGAGGAACATGACTGGCATCTTTTGGCTCAGTACTGGTATCCGATTGCACTTGCGCGTGATATTACAGATCAGCCAACAAGTAGCATGCTGCTTGATATGCCTCTGGTGATTTATAAAATGAACGATGAACTGGTGGTGGCGAAAGATGCATGTCCGCATCGCGGTGTACCTTTAAGCTTGGGAAAAAATGACGGCCAAGGCGTGGTGTGTCGTTATCACGGTTTACGCTTTGGCAATGAAGGTAAATGCAACCGTATTCCTGCACATCCTCAGCATAAAATATCGGAACGTTTCCATTTGAAAACTTATGCTGCGGTAGAAAAGTATGGTCTGATCTGGTGTTCATTAAGCGCTACAAAAGATGCAGAACCTCATATTCCTAACATGCCTTTTTGGGATGATGCTGAGTATCAGCAACTGGTCTGCCCTCAGATAGACATTCAATGTTTTGCAGGAAGACAGCTCGAAGGTTTTATTGATGTGGCTCATTTTGCCTGGGTGCATCCAGACACTTTTGGCGATCCGGAGGATGTAGAAGTTCCTGATTACAGTACGACAGAAACGGAGGTCGGTTTTAATGCAGATTATATCAGCAGTGTGGGACGTTATCCGATCGGAACAGAGCAGCGTGGCCAGGAAGATTTTAAATGGTTACGTCATTTTGAAGTGAGCCTACCCTTTACTGCAACACTTACGATTCATTTTCCAAATCATGCCAAGCAGGTCATCATGAATGCGGCTTCACCCATGACTGCGCGTTCAACACGACTTTTTGCACCTATTTGCCGCAATTATGATAAAGATTTACCGGTTGAAGATGCCTATGCCTTTAATATGAAAATTTTCGAGGAAGATCGTGTGATTGTAGAAAATCAGAAACCTGAATATTTACCTCTGGACTTATCTTTAGAAGCGCATTTTCCGGCAGATCGAAGCTCGAGTATGTACCGAAAATTACTACGTAAACGGGGATTTAGTCCTTTATTTGCTGCTTAAAATTTTATTCAAAAGAAAGATTCATAATAAATAACCAGGGTTAGAGCTCCTCTGATATTTAAAAATTAATTGGGTTATATATTGATTTCTATGAGGATACATCTTGTTATATAGCCTCATAAGCCTTGTATTCTGGTGAAGATAAGGCCTTTTAGAACGATAAAGAACTTTAAGAAGATAAAATTAGTTTTTTATTAAAATAGGTATATAATAAATAAAATCACTTTACTTTACTATTTTAATAAAATTATGAATCAATATTGCACACTGCAGATTTATCAGGAAGATGAATGGCTGGATTGCGCTATTGTTGAGATTGTCGGTCAACAACAAACTGGATGGCAAGCAGCCACGCGCACATCATATCTATTTGAATATGCTATTTCTTATATGGACCTAAGCGATGGGCATGCGCTAGCCTATCATTTACCAGTAAATGTGCAAAATACCTTGCAATCTACCTGGCCAGCCTTCCTGATGGATTTGTTACCTCAAGGTTATGGCCGTAAAGAATTACTCCGTCAGCTTAATTTTTCTGAAAACACTCAGGAACAAGCAGACTGGGCGCTTCTAAAAGCGGGTGCAGGTAATCCGATTGGTAATTTACGGATTAAAGAGGCTTATGAATGGCTACAGGGGCAGTTTCCTGTTCAGCAGAATCATGGCTTTAGCCTAGACCAAGTCGTAGAACGTCAAGAAAACTTTATTGAATCCTTAGCCTCTTATGGACTTTTTATTGCCGGCTCTTCTGGTATTCAGGGCGAGTGGCCAAAATTACTGCTGACTCAAGGTCATGATGACCTGTTCTATCTGGATCACACGCTGACAGATCATCAGGTCAAACAGCATTGGCTGGTGAAATTCAGTCGTGGCAGTGATCAGAATCTAGATAAAATTTTGATGCACGAAGCCTTATATATGAAAATTGCCCAATACCTGGGACTTCGTGTTCATCAGGAACTGGAGCTGCATGGTAAGACTTTATTTATTCCCCGATTTGACCGTAAAGTCAGCGATGGGAAGGTTGAAAGAATTGCCCAGGAAAGTATTGCTTCTCTGGGAGGAAAAGCCGGTTTTGGGGTAAGAATGACCCATAACCAGATCTGTAGCCTGTTGATGCAATGCTGTACTGAACCAAAACAGGAAATCTTTGAATATTTGAAGCGTGATCTTGCCAATGTTGCTTTAGGCAATAAGGACAATCATACCCGTAATACAGCGATTCAACGTTTCAATAACGGAATCATTCAACTAACCCCATTATTTGATTTTGCGCCGATGTGGCTCCATCCAGATGGTATTGCCCGAACTACGCGTTGGGAGCGAGATGATCATGGTGGTATGCCAATTTGGCATTCAGTTATCGAACAGATAACAGAAAGTACGCTAATTGATTCAGAAGAAATCAGAGCGGTGCTAGTCGAGCAATTACCACTTTATCAGGGGTTACTCGAGCACATGCAGTATCTGCAATTGGCACCTGAAATTCTAGAAAATAGCCAGTATCGAATTGATAATATTTGCCAACAATTGGAGGAGCTGAATTATGGATAAACGCTTCAAGCCACTGACTCCGATTAAACAGATGCAAAAGAGATTGTCTGTACTTGAAACCGTCAGTAACAATCCTGACTGGCCTTTTCATCAGGTTGCTCGCTTCATTCGTACCGAGTTGCACCTCACACTCAACGATATGGCTAAAATTACCAAGATTGCTCCCCAAACTCTACAGAAAATGGAACAACCTGAAGGAAATCCAACACTCAAGTCTATGCAGAAATTACTGGATGCTTTTGGTTTAAAGTTAGAAATCAGGGTTAAATCCTGATGAGAAGCTGATGCTTTAATTGATATTTGCGGGAATTTTAGAGAAGAAGAATGGTTTAACAACTGAAAATATGCCCTGCTCCAATCTGTTTATTGAGTCCTTGCTCCATCGCAGGAATCCCGGTTTAAATTAAACGCGGGATTCACTGGAGGCTGATATTTTCTTATCAGTTTTTTAATGAATACGTTTACTTTTTAAACGTCATTATGAAGAAATATCAACACAGAGATATTTCATTTCAAGATATTCATCCATACCGAATTTGGACCCTTCACGGCCTAATCCTGATTGCTTGACTCCACCAAATGGCGCAACCTCATTAGAGATAGCTCCGGTATTGATTCCCACCATACCGTATTCTAAGGCTTCGCCTACACGCCACTGACGTGCTGTACTTTGGGTAAATACATAGGTGGCCAGACCGAATTCCGTATCGTTCGCCATCTGAATTGCTTCTTCTTCAGTCTTGAAGCGGAATAACGGCGCCAACGGTCCAAAAGTTTCTTCTTTTGCCACACGCATCTGCTGGGTGACTTCAGTCAGAAGCGTTGGTTCGAAGAATGTACCGCCCAGATTTGAGCGCTGTCCACCGGTTTTCACCTGTGCACCTTTGCTCACTGCATCGGCAATATGTGACTGCACTTTTTCAATCGCAGCCTCATCAATTAATGGACCTTGGGTAGAAGCTTCATCACGGCCATCACCGACTTTCAGTTTGTCAACGGCAGCCACCAGTTTTTCTACCAGCGCATCATAAATGCCATCTTGTATATAAATCCGGTTCGCACAAACACAGGTCTGCCCACTGTTCCGGAATTTACTGGCCATGATGCCCTGTACCGCCTGTTCAAGATTGGCGTCATCAAAGACCAGAACTGGCGCATTGCCACCAAGTTCTAAGGACAGTTTTTTGATGGTCGGCGCACATTGCTGCATCAGGATACGACCGACTTGAGTTGAGCCGGTAAAGCTTAACTTTTTCACGGTTTCGCTTTCACATAAGACCTGACCCACTTCAACCGCATCACCACTGACATGCAGCAATACATCTTGTGGCAAACCTGCGCGCAAGGCCAAAACTTCAAGCGCATAGGCGGTTAAAGGCGTTTGTTCAGCCGGTTTAACCAGCATGGAACAGCCAGCAGCCAGAGCTGGCGCGGCTTTACGGGTAATCATCGCCGCCGGAAAATTCCACGGTGTAATGGCCGCTGTCACCCCAATCGCCTGCTTAATGACCAATAACCGTTGATGGGCAAGCGTTGGAGTCAACACGTCACCATCAATACGGCGTGCCTGCTCAGCAAACCAGCGGATAAAGGAAGCAGCATAACCGATTTCACCCCGTGCCTCAGCCAGTGGCTTACCCTGTTCAGCAGTCAGAATCTGAGCCAAAGATTCTTTATGTTCCTGCATCAGATTGAACCAGGCCCAAAGCACATCCGCACGTTCGAGGGCTGTCTTGGTTTTCCAGGCTTTTTGGGCTTGCTGAGAACGAGCTATCAGCTGTTCTACAGATGTCCGGTCATGGGATTTTACCCAGGCCAAAGTGGCTTGGGTTGCTGCATCTTTGACTTCAATATATTCATCCGTGGCAGGCTGATCGAAGTTGATATCAGGATGCTGTAATAAATCTCTATATTGCGCTTGAAGCATGATCATTACTCTTTTATTAGGCTGCGACAGACAGTGCAAACCCTTGTTTCAAGATAGCCAATCCCGCACGGAACTGTTCTGCCGGAATCGTGAGCGGGTATAGGAAACGGATTACATTACCATAACGACCGCAGGTCAGGATTAACAGACCATTTTGCATGGCATGGTTTTGTACAGCTTTTGCCTGTTCCGCAGTTTCAAGCTCAACCGCCACCATTGAGCCCAGTGCACGAATATCTTTGACCATGCTAGATGACATTTTCAGTTCATGTAAAACATCAACCAGTTCTGCGCCTAGATCATTCGCTCTTTCACAAAGACCTTCTTCTTCAATGATATCCAGTACCGCATGGGCAGCCGCAACAGCAACCGGGTTACCGGCATAAGTACCGCCCAATCCACCCGGATTTGGTGCATCCATCACTTCAGCACGACCCACAACGCCTGAAATCGGGAAACCGCCGCCCAGACTCTTTGCCATCGTAATCAGATCTGGCTTGGTCTCATAATAATCCATCGCAAACAGTTTACCTGTACGCGCAAAACCAGACTGTACTTCATCAGCAATCAGTAAAATGCCGTTTTGATCGCATAGTACACGCAAGCGTTTCAGGAATTCTGCAGGCACCACATTAAAACCGCCTTCGCCTTGTACAGGCTCAAGCACAATCGCTGCTACGTCATGCGCAGCAATATCTTCTGCGAAAATATCTTCAATGCTTTGAATTGCATCATTAACACTAATGCCTTTGGATTCCACCGGGTAACGGGCATGGAAAACACCACCAGGCATCACCCCAAAGTCGCGTTTATAAGGTGCAGTTTTACCGGTCATGGCCATCGTCATGAATGAACGGCCATGAAAACCATTACCAAAAGTCACAATGCCATGACGGCCAGTATGGGCACGGGCAATTTTAACTGCATTTTCGACAGCTTCAGCACCAGTCGAAAAGAATGAGGTTTTTGCAGCACCTTGGATGGGTGCGCGTGCATTGATACGTTCTGCCAGAGCAACGTAACTCTCGTATGGTACAACCTGATAAGCCGTATGGGTAAATTTGGTTAATTGTTCAGTGACCGCAGCAATAATTTTAGGATGGCGATGGCCAGTATTCAGTACGGCGATCCCGCCCGCAAAGTCGATATATTGATTGCCTTCTGCATCCCAAATGGTCGAGTTTTCTGCTTTCTCTGCGTACCATTGACACATGACCCCAACACCACGTGGTGTTGCCTGCTGTTTACGTGCATTCAGTGCTGAGTGTTTACTGTCCATTTTGTATCCTCATTCTTGATTCATACGTTGTAAATTTTGCTATCCGGATCTTGGGATAGAAATTTGCCAAAGACTGGCTGATATGGTTCATTTTGCGCTTTTATACGTATGAGACGAGAGCCACTTTGCAGCAGATCGAAGGAGCCAATTGGTCTAGTTGAAATTAGTAAAAGAGTCAAAATATAAAATTATTTTATTTATAAACAAGTATTTATGTTTTTAATAAAAATTGGCTCCTTTTTAAATAAAGAAGCCAATTTAAAAATCCATTGCAAAAATTTAGGATAGGTCATCATGGATTAAATCCATTCATTTTTATGGATTAATCCATCTTGCAAAAACTTCGCTTAACCCGGATAGATGCCGCGTTCCTGACGCGCCATTAAAATCCGCTCACAGGCCAGAATATAAGCGGCTGTACGCAAAGAACATCCGGCCTGGACTGATTTTTGCCATACATCCTGTACCGCATTTTTCATGCTGGCATCCATACGCTGATTAATCTCTTCCTCGGTCCAGAAATAACTGGCCAAATCCTGAACCCATTCAAAATAGCTGACCGTCACGCCACCCGCATTGCAGATTACATCTGGCACCACGGTAATATGACGCTCACTCAGAATTTCATCCGATTCAGTCAAAGTGGGACCATTGGCACCTTCCAGAATCATTTTGGTCTGAATATTTTGCGCGACCTGAGTATTAATCACACCTTCCAGCGCTGCCGGAATAAAGACTTCGGCAGGAATGGTCCAGAAAGCTGATGCAGAAATTTCATCGCTGGCAGAAAATCCCTGAATTTTATGGTGGGTATTTGAGTATTCAAGCAGCTTTCTAATATCAATCCCCTGTTCCTGATACAGGGTGGCAGAATGGTCCTGAACACAGATCACTTTGCTGCCATTTTCCTGGAAAAGCAGCGCAGCTTCACTGCCGACATTACCGAAACCCTGTACACAGACCCGGGCATTTTTTAAATCTAGACCAATTTGCTGGGCAACTTCACGACCGCTAATAAACACACCACGGCCTGTGGCTTTACTGCGGCCTAAAGACCCCCCTAAATGAACCGGCTTTCCGGTCACTACACCAGTAATCGTAGAACCCGCATTCATGGAAAACGTATCCATCATCCAGGCCATGATTTGCGGATTGGTTCCAACATCCGGCGCCGGAATATCTTTTTGCGGTCCAATAATTAAATTGATTTCTGCCGTATAACGTCGGGTCAAGCGTTCCAGTTCGCGCTTGGAAAGCTGGCTCGGATCAACTCGCACACCGCCTTTGGCACCGCCAAAAGGTAAATTTAGAGCAGCACATTTGATCGTCATCCAGGCCGACAGAGCCATCACCTCATCCAAATTGACATCTGGATGAAAACGCACGCCGCCTTTGCCTGGACCGCGAGTTAAATTGTGCTGAACACGATAGCCTTCAAAATGCTGAACCGTACCATCATCCATGATGACCGGAACATCGACAATCAAACTGCGCTTTGGGCGTCGCAGCATGTCCAGTCGTTCACTCAGCTCACCCAGATAAGGCGCTACTTTATCCAGTTGCTTAAGATAATTGTTCCAGGCCGTTGTACCTTGCTCGGTATAGGTCAATCCTTTCATCATCATGTTCATTCTATGATCCTTTTGTTATATGCAGTCGTATGTCCTGGCGGCTGCAACACATCTCTATTCGGCTGTTATGGCAATCATTGCTTGATTCAGGTCTTAGTTCAGCGAGCTCCAAACAAAATCAGTGTCTAGATTTTCCGCTTTAGTTTTAATCGGTATCTGTGTATATTGCCTGCCCGCCTGTATGCTCGCATTCAAGCCGCAGGTACATGATCAAAACGCATACAAGACACTTTACAATGACTGCCTGATCAGACTATTTTGCACCTAGCAATACCGCTCTCACGAGAGCCATTTCAAATTTGTAGGAGAGAGCCAATTGCGTAGCTTGCTTGGAGATTATTTACTGCAGCGATTGCAGCAAGATGTCACAGGAACATTACAGATGCGCCTGTTCCGCTGCTTGCGTAACGCGATTATTGATAGCGTATTGGCTCCCAAAACCCGCTTGCCTGCATCACGTGATCTGGCTAAAGAGATTCAGGTATCGCGTAATACGGTGTTAAATGCCTATGAACAATTACAGGCACAGGGTTATGTTGATGCCCGTACCGGTCAAGGTACCTGGGTAGTAGAGAAATTACCCGAATCCTTTTTGGTGAAGGCAGAACAGAATTCTCCTGCCGTTGCAGAAAAAAAAGCACAGCAAAATTATAATCTGTCGCAACGCGGTTCTTACTTGCTCGGCTATTCCGCGGCTTCGCCTTATCAATGGGGAGCCTTTGTACCGGGCGCACCCGATGTAACCGAATTTCCGCATCATATTTTCAGCAAAATCCAGACGCGTTTGAGCCGTGAACCTCAAGTTAACAACCTGATTTACAGCAATGCCGGTGGCTCTCTGGAACTGCGTCAGGAGCTGGCAGAATATCTGAAAATTGCCCGTTCAGTGCAGTGCGATGCTGATCAGATCATTATTACCGAAGGCACCCATCAGGCGATTGATTTGGTCTCGCGTACTTTAAGCGACATAGGCGATGAGGTCTGGATCGAAGATCCAGCCTATTGGGGCGCGCGTAATATTTTACGAATTAATGGCGTCAATCTACGTTCCTTACCGGTGGATCAGGAAGGGATTATTCCCGATCTGCATCCCAAGAAACCACCTAAACTGATTTTTGTGACGCCGTCGCATCAGTATCCTTTGGGCTCACATTTAAGTTTAGAACGGCGCAAACAGTTAATTGCACTGGCACGCCAGCACAATAGCTGGATTGTTGAAGATGATTATGACAGCGAGTTCAGGTTCTCGGGCCAGCCCTATCCTTCTTTACAAGGTTTAGAGCCGGATTCTCCGGTGATTTATATGGGGACGTTCAGTAAGACGATTTATCCGGCCCTGCGTATTGGCTATTTAGTGGTACCAAAACAGCTCTTTTCTTCATTGCGAATTGTAGCTTCGGAACTTTATCGTGGTGGTCACTTAATCGATCAGCAAACACTGGCTGAATTTATCCGTGAAGGACATTATGAGGCGCATATCCGACGGATGCGTTTATTGTACGGTAAACGCCACGCTTTTTTAATTGACCTGATTCGCCGACATTTAGGTGAAGATTTTCTGCATGAATACAATACCGCCGCCGGTTTGCATCTGATTTTAAAATTGCCGAGCAGCAGTGATGATGTCTTGATTGCATCCAAAGCGCTTGAACTGGGAATCAAGGTCAGAGCCTTATCGCAATACTATACCAAACATTATTCCACCCGGCAGAAAGGATTATTACTGGGCTTTGCCTGTGTGAGTGAACAGGAAATTCTGGTGGCTTTCGGGATATTGTTAAAGTGCTTGCGCGAGCATGGGATCCGCACTTTAACTTAGTAAAAACTCAGGGATCAATACAATTATATTTTTAAAATCAAAAAGCTTTTAATTTATTTTTAAAGGGAACGTAAACCTGCTTTTAGCCTGATATTTTAGGTAAGCTTTATTTTTCTGTAAATATTGCCTGCTTATATTTTTTATCTCTTAAGCCAATTGGCTCCTTTGAATTGCTCAAAAATGGCTCTCGTCACTTTACAACAAAAAAGAGAAATTAACTGCATACATGAACAGCATGTAACCGTACTTTAATCAAAGTGTGATCCTGTCTATAGGGCTACAAGGATTTATTTTATTAAGATTAACTTAATATTGGTCAAGCACTGATGAATTCGGTTACAGTTTCAAAGGATAAGATAGCGTAAGCCAAATAAGGAATTTTATTGCCGCTACGCTATTGATATTAAGGGAAATTATATGGCAGAACATCAACATTTCTCCAATTCCGAATCATCAAACGGCTTAAAAAACGGACTTAAATCACGCCATCTCACCATGATTTCAATTGCCGGTGTCATTGGTGGAGCACTCTTTGTCGGCTCCGGTAATGTCATCTATTCTGCAGGACCGGCTGCACTCATTGCCTATACTCTAGGTGGACTATTAGTTTTACTCATCATGCGTATGCTGGGAGAAATGGCGGTACTGAATCCCGACAGTGGTTCATTTTCAACCTATGCGGATCGTGGAATCGGGCGCTGGGCTGGATTTTCTATCGGCTGGTTATACTGGTCTTTCTGGACGTTGCTCATGGGCTGGGAAGCCTTTGTTGCCGGGAAAATCCTAAATAGCTGGTTTCCATTTATCCCGATCTGGGGCTATATGCTTCTGGTCACTGTAGCACTGGTCTGGATTAATCTCCGTGACGTAAAAAACTTTGGTGAATTCGAGTTCTGGTTTGCCCTGATCAAAGTTATTGCCATTGTACTGTTTCTGGTGTTTGGTAGTTTGGCCGTGATGCACCTGTGGCCTTGGGGCGATGCCTCTATGCTCGGTGGTACAACTCATCTAACCGCTCAAGGCTTTATGCCCAATGGCTTTTCATCGGTGATCACTGCCTTACTGGGTGTAATGTTTGCTTATATGGGAGCAGAAATTGTTACCGTGGCAGCAGCTGAAACCAAAGATCCCGCCAAGGAAATTCGTAAGGCCGCTAATTCAATTGTATGGCGTATCATTTTATTCTATGTCGGTTCAATGCTAATTACGGTTTGCCTGATTCCGCACAATAATCCTTTATTGAAAGATCCGACCTGGGGTACGTATAGTGTGGCACTTACTGCACTCGGTATTCCAGAAGCACGCCATATTGTTAATTTTGTCGTGCTCACCTCGGTATGTAGCTGCTTTAACTCCGCACTTTATACCTGTTCACGCATGGTCTATTCCCTCTCGAAACGTGGAGATGCACCAAAGAGTTTCGGTTTAACCAACCGCAATAACAGCCCATGGGTAGGTGTCATCTTTTCAAGCCTGTTTTCTTTCGTGGCGATTTATCTGACTGCCACCGAAAGTATGAATATTTATGATGTCTTGATGTTAGCGACTGGTACCGTATCTTTATATGTCTATCTTGCTATTGCCATTTCTCAGCTTAAGTTACGTAAAAAACTGGAAGCTGAAGGACAAAATATTCCATTCAAGATGTGGTTATTCCCATGGCTCACTTATCTGGTCATTATCTTTATTGTCGGCGCTTTAATTACCATGATTATTGAAGGAACCTATTTTAAAGAAGTGGTTTATACCAGTGTGCTTGCATTATTTATTGTGGGCTTAGGCATCTGTGCACAAAAGTTTAACTGGGGTAAAGCCTCAGCCAAAAAGGAAAAGGCAGCACAGGCCAGAATTAATTTAAGTGATAATCTTTAATTTATTTCTATAGAAATTTTTTAAACACATCAGAATGAATAAATAAATGGAGAGTTAAAAAACTCTCCATTTATTTTATATACAAGCCCAGTAAAAAAGGCCTATGTATGTCTAGATTTTAAATCTCCGTTGATACCTCACCTTTCCTAATCAAATTTCACCTTTCAAGACCACCTCGGCTATTTAAGTGTAGTCCAAAGTTGTTTCATCAGCTTTTTCTGTTCTGGTTGCTCAACCTGATCCGTTTCAACGAATAATTGATAAATCTCGAATACATTCTGTTATGAAATGTTGAGTCCAGCCTCATTTTGCCTAAAAGCTTCTAATATATTTTTTCTTATATGGCCACAATCATTGGAATTGGAAAAGATATGAATCATTATCCTGAAACCCCAGCTTCAACTGAAACACAAGACCATCAACCGGGTGTGCAAACCAAAATGGACCCTGCACCGGAAATTATTAAACCGCATTATAAAGGCAGTGAAAAATTAAAAGGCAAAGTTGCCTTGATTACTGGTGGTGATAGCGGAATTGGCTGTTCTGTATCGGTCTTATTTGCTCGCGAAGGTGCCGATATTGCCATTTGCTATTTGGATGAAGATCAGGATGCACGGGACACCAAAAAAATGGTGGAAGATGAAGGCCGCCGTTGTCTGCTGATTCAATGTGATTTACAAGATCAAGATGAAATCAAGAAAATGGTGGAAAAGACCCTTCAGGAATTTAAAACGATTAATATTCTGGTCAATAATGCCGGGGTTCAATACCCGCAAGAAAGTATTACCGATATCTCGCCCGAGCAATTACTTAAAACATTTAATGTGAATATTCTATCGATGTTCCACCTGACTCAGGCGGTGATTCCGCATATGCAAGAAGGTGATAGCATTATCAATACGACGAGTATTACCAGTTATCATGGTCATGACCAGCTGATTGACTATGCGAGTACGAAAGGTGCCATCACCACATTTACCCGAAGCCTTTCCACCAATTTATTGAAAAATAAAACCGGCATTCGTGTCAATGGGGTCGCGCCAGGTCCCATCTGGACACCATTGATTCCGAGCAGCTTTGATGAAGAACAGCTTAAAGATTTTGGTAAAAGCACCCCAATGGGTCGTATGGGCCAGCCGAGTGAAGTAGCACCGGCGTATTTATTCCTGGCCAGTGAAGAAGCCAGTTATATTTCAGGTCAGGTGATTCATGTGAATGGCGGCAGTATTATTAACGGCTAATCTGGCACAGAAGATAGCGGTTCTAGCTGACCGTTATCTTCATCTATTTAATCTTTAGATTTTCATATTTTTTAAAAATTTTGTTTTTATAAAATGATTCCAACAAATACTTACCCTCGTAAAAATAAGCTCTTGTTATAGTAATTTCAGCCAAACCTGATGAGGATATTAAGATGCCTAGAGGTGACAAATCAGCCTATACCGATAAACAGAAACGGCAGGCTGAACATATTGAAGAAAGCGAAAAAGAACGTGGTCATTCTGAGGAAGAAGCCGAACGTATTGCCTGGTCGACGGTCAATAAACAAGACGGCGGTGGCAAGAAAAAGAAAACGTCCCACTAAGCAGAATTCATACTGATGACGCTATAGGACACCTATAAAGACCCTTTATAATTTACTTATAGAGGGTCTTTTACCATCAAGTTTAAGTGATATTTTCGATACGCTGCTGAGTCCAAACTGGCCAGATCTTTTGCAAGGTCTTTTCAAATTTTGCATTCTCAGTTCGCCATTTTGGATTTTTGTCCTTATCAATAATCAGCGCACGAACGCCTTCAATAAAGTCGCCCTGCTCTAACCAGACATCCTGCAAGTCCCGTTCTAACTGCATGCATTTTTCTAGCGACAAATTCTGTCCGGCTTGCTGTAACTTCAGGCTGGTTTGCTTGGCCATAACCGGACGTTGTTGCAAAATTGCCAGCATTTTACTAGCCCATTCCTGATCGGTTGAATTACTTGTATGAGCAAGACTCTGTTCAATCTCCTTGAGGTTTGGATAGCCAAAATGCTGATTAATCAGATCTGCACGTTTTTGCAGCTCGCTTTCTACCGGATGCGTAATATAGCCACTAATGATTTTCTGGATTTCAATCGAATTTAACACAGGCGCAGTAATCAACGCTGCTTCCAATTCAGCAAAACGCTCACTCGGCACATGATAATCCACCAGATCGAGATACAAGGCATCACTGCTACTGATCTGCTCCCCGGTCAAAGCCATATAGACACCGACTTCATCCAGTCGGGACAGGAAATGGGTGGCTCCAACATCTGGGAAAAAACCAATTGCGGTTTCGGGCATGGCAAAACGTGATTTTTCACTCGTAACTTTGATATGACAGGCTTGAGCGAGGCCAAAGCCTCCGCCCAGTACATAGCCATCCATCATCACGATCACGGCCTTTGGAAAATTACGCAAGGTGCTCAGCATCTTATATTCAGTGGCAAAAAAATCCTGATATTGGGTATTGCCGGCCTGATAGCTGTCATACAGATAGCGGATGTCGCCTCCAGCACAGAACGCCTTGGGACTGTTGGAATTGATCAGGATGGCTTGCACTTCTGGATCATGGCACCACTGATCGAGTTGCGCCTGAATGCCCTGAATCATCGCCAGGGTTAAGGCATTTAAATGGCTGGTGCGGTCCAGGCTGATAATGCCCAGCCCCCCTGCGACCCGAATCGCTAAATTATTTTCATCACTCATTCTTTTTGTTCCTATTATGAATTTCTTATTGATGGGTAAATTTGGCTGGGCGTTTTTCCACAAAGGCCTGCATGCCTTCCTTTTGATCGGAACCTGCAAAAATGGAATGGAATACCCGGCGTTCAAAGCGCAGGCCTTCAGCCAGGCTCACTTCAAAGGCCCGATTAATTGATTCTTTAATCATCATCACGGCAGTAAGCGATTTTTCAGCAATTTTTTCGGCAGCTTGCAGGGTTTGCTCCAGCAATTCTTCCTTGGCAAAAACCCGAGCGACCAAACCACTTTGTTCCGCTTCCTGCGCCCCCATCTGCCGTGCAGTCAGGCACATTTCCATGGCTTTGGCCTTACCAATCGCCAAGGTTAAACGCTGGGTCCCGCCAATGCCGGGCAACACGCCTAAGGTAACTTCAGGCAAACCAAATTTTGCATTATCAGCGCAGTAAATAAAGTCGCACATCAATGCCAGCTCGCAACCACCACCCAAGGCATAGCCGCTCACTGCGGCAATTAAAGGTTTACGACGCTGCGCAATTCGATCGGCCAGACTGAAAAAATCATCCAGATAAATTTGCGGAAAATTCAGATCTGCCATTTCTTTAATATCGGCACCAGCGGCAAAGGCTTTTTCCGAACCCGCAATCACAATACAGCCAATTGCCGGATCTTTTTCCAGCTGATCCAGTGCCTGATTCACTTCAACAATCAGCTGGTTATTCAGTGCATTTAAAGCTTGCGGACGATTTAAAGTAATCAGCCCGACACCATTACGTTGTTCTAATAAAATTGTTTGCCACTGCATGAAATAAGTCCTTTTAAAATTAGAGGCTGCGTGCAATCACCAGGCGCTGAATA
Source organism: Acinetobacter sp. L-24 (assembly GCF_056857555.1). Next base: position 323,588 of record NZ_JBSXNI010000042.1, read on the forward strand.
TCGCTGGTGCCTTCATAAATCTGACAAATCCGCGCATCACGATAAATGCGTTCGATTGGAAAATCTTTCAGATAACCGTAGCCGCCAAAAATCTGTAGCGCTTTGGAGCAGACACGTTCCGCCATTTCCGAAGCAAATAGCTTGGCCATGGAGGCTTCAGTTAAACAGGTTTCACCGGCTTCTTTCTTGCGTGCTGCAAAATGGACCAGTTGCCGTGCTGCTTCAATTTCAGTCGCCATACTGGCCAACCTGAAAGAAATCGCTTGCTGTTCAAAAATCGGTTTGCCAAAGGCCACGCGGTCATGCGCATAGGCCGTTGCTTCTTCCAAGGCGGCACGCGCCAAACCAACCGCCTGTGCCGCAATACCGATTCGCCCGCCTTCCAGATTGGCCAAGGCAATTTTTAAACCTTCGCCTTCTGCACCGAGTCTTAAACTTTCATGAATGCGGACATCGGTTAAGGCAATCTGACAGGTATCCGAAGCATGCAGGCCGAGTTTTTCTTCGACCCGAATCACTTCATAACCGGGCGTGTCGCGCGGCACTAAAAATGCACTCATACCTTTTTTCCCCGCAGCTGGATCAGTCACGGCAAACACAATAATCATTCCGGCATTGTGGCCTGAGGTAATGAACTGTTTCGCGCCATTCAGAATGTAATGATCGCCGTCCTTGACCGCCCGGGTTTTAATCGCGGCAGCATCCGATCCGGTATGCGGTTCGGTTAAGGCAAAGGCACCAATCATTTCACCTTGCGCTAAAGGCTTTAAAAATTGCTGCTTTTGCTGTTCCGTCCCGAACTTGAAAATCGGTACACAACCCACCGAGTTATGTACGCTCATAATCGCGGATGTTGCACCATCGGCCGCAGCGACTTCTTCCAAGGCCAGAACATAAGCCAGCGTACCTGTGCCCGAGCCGCCCCATTCTTCCGGAATCAGCATGCCTAAAAAACCCAGCTCTCCCATTTGGGCCAAGGCATCTTTGGGAAAGATGCCTTTTTGATCCCACTCGCTGGCAAAGGGTTTAATCTGTTCCTGGGCGAAGCTTTTGGCCATATCCTGAATCAGGTGTTGTTCTTCCGTTAATTGCATCGATGCTTCCTTCAATCTCTTTATTTAATCTTCTTATTCAATCTGTTGGCTTTATGAGCTTATGCAGTTTTGGATTGCTGCTTGTTGATTTCCTGATTGCGCAGTAAAAAGCGTTGAATTTTACCGCTTGGGGTTTTCGGCAATTCAGTCACAAATTCAATCAGGCGTGGATAGGCATGCGCAGATAACCGCTTTTTCACAAATTGACCCAGCTCTTCTTCCAGATGGGCCGAAGCTGCAAAATTATTCGCCAGAATCACAAAGGCTTTAATCACTTCGGTACGCTCAGGATCAGGCACGCCAATGACTGCTGCTTCAATCACGGCATCATGTTCCAGCAAGGCACTTTCCACATCAAACGGGCCGACCCGATAACCTGACGTTGTAATGACATCATCACTACGCCCAACAAAGCTCATACTGCCATCTGCATGAATTTCTGCGGTATCCCCAGTTAAGTAATACTGTCCGACAAATGGAGATTTACGGCTTTCTTCATAGCCAGAGAACCACATCATTGGGGACTGGCTGATATCCACTGCCAGGATGCCCGGGACGTCAGCTGCTAATTCATGCCCCAGTTCATCGACAACGGCAATCCGGTAACCCGGGCTGGCAAAGCCTGCCGAACCTGAACGGACCGGATGTTCCAAGGCATGATGATTACACACCACCATCCCGACTTCGGTCTGGCCATAATGGTCATAAATCGGCACATCCAGTACCTCTTTAAACCAGCGGATCACTTCCGGATTTAACGGTTCTCCCGCACTGCTGACAACACGTAACTTACCGCGTAGTTTTGCCATTTGAGCAGGATCGGCCGCCATCATCATGCGATAAGCAGTCGGTGCACCGGCCAGATTGGTAATGCCATATTCCTTAACAATTTCGCAGACACTTTCTGCATTAAAACCGCCTTCATAAAATAAGGTCGAGTGTCCAAGCATTAAAGGACCAGTAATCGCGTAATACAAACCGTAGGCCCAGCCGGGATCAGCAATATTCCAGAAAGCATCTTCAGGAGTTAGACCAATGGCATTTTGCATATAGCTTGCAAAAGCAATCAGCGCTTTTAAAGGGACTTTAAGCGGTTTCGCTGGTCCAGTAGTACCGGAGGTAAACATCAATAAAAATGGATCATCGACATTCAGGATTTCCAGCTCACAAGCTTCAGCCTGACGGTTTAATACCGTCCAGAAGCTGAGGTCGTGCGGATAGCGCTCTGCCTCAGTTTCGGCATGTACCGTCACAATCGGTGGACAGTTGCTGATCTCGGATAATTTGTCCCGATTCGCCAGATCAGTCACCACCAGCTTGCTTTGCGCCAGCTGAATACGATGCTCGATGGCTTTGGGACCAAAGGCCGTAAATAAGGGTTGATAGACAGCACCAATCCGCCAGGTTGCCAAAATAGTAATGATCAACTCGGGAGTACGTGGTAATAATCCGGAAACGCGGTCGCCTTTACCAATGCCTTGAGACTTTAAAAAGTTGGCAAACTGGCTGGAATATTTTTTGAGTTCGGCAAAGCTATACTGTTCTTTACGGCCATCTTTACCATGCCAGTACAAGGCAATGGCATCGGAATTGGCATGACGGTCACAGCATTCATAACAGGCATTTACTGCCTGCATTGAACCGGAGAGATACTGGCTTGCAACCGTGTTTAAATCAAAGTCTTGAATCGTTGTTTGATAATCTAACATGTTAAACCTCAGCCTGAATTTATCGTTATTACTGACAAGGTGTAATTATTGAAGCGAATCCTTGCTCCATCTAATCTTTTAAGTTTTAAGCAGGTGGCGTGGTGTATTGATGCATGATGCTGGAGAAGTCCAGATGGGCATCACCTTCCTGACACAGTTGTTGATAGAGTTTCTGTACCATGCTGCCGAGTACCACCGGCTGATCCACCTGTTGCGCGGCATCGACAGCCAGCCCCAAATCTTTGAGCATCAGTTGTGCGGCAAAACCGTCGGTATAACCCCGCGATGACGGCGCATTGACACAAATATCGGGCCACGGATTATAAATTTCAGAACTCCAGCAACGTCCGGTGGAACTGTTAATCACGCCAGCCAAGGCCTGTGCATCAATGCCCAGTTTGGCACCGAGTGCCATCCCTTCTGCAACCGCAGTCATGGAAATCCCCAGAATCAGGTTATTACAGATTTTTGCCACCTGTCCTGTTCCCACCGCACCACAATGCACCAGATTTTTACCCATACAGCCGAGAACAGGTTTAACGGCCTCAAAGGTGGCATCATCTGCGCCGACCATAAAGGTTAAAGTGCCATCTTTGGCACCTAAAGTACCGCCGGATACCGGTGCATCACAGACGCGAATCTGCTTGGCCTGAGCTGCTGCAGCAACCTCCTGAATGGTTTGCGGGTCAATGGTACTGCTGTCGATACATAAGCTGCCCGCTTGAAGCACCTCCAGAATACCGTGTTCACCCAAATAGACTTCACGCACATGCTTGGCTGCAGGCAACATGCTGACCACGATCTCCGCCTGCTTCGCGGCAGCTTGTGGACTGTCGCAGACCACACCGCCAGCTTCTGCAAAATGCTGTAAAGCCACTGCACTTAAGTCATAACCAAAAACCTGATGACCGGACTTGAGCAAGTTTTGCGCCATGGAGCCGCCCATGTTGCCTAAACCGATAAATGCAATCTTCATGCTGATGCTCCTTAACGCAGACTGATTGTGGTATTGACACCAGTGGTTTCCTGGTCATCTTCAAACCAGCGGCTGGTAATGGTTTTGGTCTGGGTATAGAACTGCACCGCCTGTTTGCCATAAGGACCGAGATCACCCAGTTTTGAACCGCGTGAACCGGTAAAACTGAAGAAAGGCACAGGTACGGGAATTGGAATGTTAATGCCCACCTGACCGATATCAATCTGGTTCTGGAAGGTACGTGCCGTATTGCCATTTTGGGTAAACAGTCCAACGCCATTACCAAACGGATTGGCATTAATCAGTGCAATCGCCTGTTCCAAAGTATCGACATGCATGATCGCCAGTACCGGACCAAATACTTCTTCTTTATAAATGCGCATATCGGTCGTGACCTGATTAAAAATCGTTGGTCCGACAAAATTACCCTGTTCATAGCCTGGAACCTGCACATCACGGCCATCGAGTAGCAGTTCGGCACCCTGTTCAACACCACTGTTAATTAAATCGATGACACGCGATTTGGCACGGGTTGAAATCACTGGTCCAACATCGGTATTCGGTTCATGCCCGGCATTTACCTTTAAGGTTTTGGTTTTATTGACCAGTTCATCGACCCAGTGCTTGGTCTCACCGACCATTACCGCCACGGAAAGTGCCATACAACGTTGACCTGCTGCGCCAAAAGCTGCACCGACCAAGGCATTTAAGGTCTGTTCTTTATTCGCATCTGGCATCACCACCACATGGTTTTTGGCGCCCATCATCGACTGCACACGCTTGCCGTGTTGGCCTGCAAGGTTATAGACATGCGTGCCGACTGCAGTCGAACCGACAAAAGAAATCGCCTTGATATCGCGATGGGTACACAGTAGATCGACCACTTCTTTGCCGCCATGTACCACATTCAGTACGCCTGCCGGCACACCTGCCTGAATCGCTAACTCAACCAGCATCATGGTCGATAGTGGATCCTGTTCAGAAGGCTTTAAGACAAAAGTATTGCCGCAGACAATCGCCATCGGGAACATCCACAGTGGAATCATCGCCGGAAAGTTAAACGGGGTAATTCCTGCACAGACACCCAAGGGTTGCTGCAAAGTATAGGTATCGACACCGCGTGCCACACCTTCAATATACTCGCCCATTTGTAGGGAACCGATCGAACAGGCATGCTCCACCACTTCTAAACCACGCTGGATATCACCTTCGGCATCGGCCAGGGTTTTGCCCTGTTCCGCCGTTAAGACTCGGGCGATACTTTTTAGGTTTGTACGAATCAGATCCTGCAGTTTCAGCATGATTCGCATACGTGCCTGGATCGGGGTCTGGCGCCAGCTGGCAAATGCATTTTGTGCAGCAGCAATGGCGGCATTAACTTCTTCTGCGGTAGCAAAAGGCACTTGGCCCAAGATTTCCTGAGTGGCAGGATTAACAATATCTTGCCAATGGCTGGTTCTTGATTCGACAAATTCACCATTAATGAGGAGTTTTGCGGTGGTGAATCCGGTACTTTGCTGTGGATGAGAAATAGCGTTCATGGTCGCTCCGTGCTGGTTTGTTATTGTCGTTGTATCTGCCTTTACTGGCTTTTATTTAACGTATAATTTTTACGCTGTTTCAGCAGACTAACAAAGAACACTTTGACCACCAATAGAAATTGGTGCACGATGGTTGTGCAAATATGCACAGGAATTTAACAGGATGTTAAATAAAAAATGAAAGTAGATTGGGATCATTTACGCTTTTTTTTAGTTTTGGCGCGTGCTAAAACACTCACCAACGCAGCACGCTTAATCGGGGTTGAACATAGCACCGTAGCGCGGCGGATTCAGGCCCTGGAAAGTACTTTAGGTACGCAACTGTTTAAGCGCGAAGCCACCGGTTATGAACTAACCTCGGAAGGTCTGGCACTGGTGCCGCGTGTGGAACAGATGGAACAGTCCTTTATCCAGATTGACAAGCGCCATGATCCCTTGCAAGGTCGGGTCCGGATTGGTGCGCCAGAAGGTTTTGGCACGGCATTTTTAGCTCGTCTTTTGGCAGAATTTTCCCAGCATTATCCTTTGCTGACCATTGACCTGATTCCGGTACCGAAAGCGATCAAACTTTCACATCGAGAAGCAGATATTGTGATCGCGATTGACCGGCCCAAATCTGGTCCGTATATCATTACTCGTTTGTCTAATTACTGTTTAAAGCTATATGGCAGCCAGCATTATTTACAGCAAAATCCGGAAATTAAAAAACTGGAAGACCTCCAGCAGCACCGTTTTGTCGATTATATTGATGATCTGGTCTATAGCACTGCACTATATTCGCTAGAGCGTCTTCCCTTGCAGGTCAGTGCCTGTTTTCGCAGTAACAGCATTCTGGCGCAGGAAATTGCCGTGCGTGCAGGTGCTGGACTGGCCATTTTGCCGAAATTTCTGGTCAATGATAAAAGTGAACTGAAAGAGGTGCTGGGTCAGCAGCTCAGTTTTACCCACACTTTCTGGATGCTGACGCTGGTCGATCTGCAACATGAACCAAAAATTAAACTGGTCTGGGATTTCTTGCGTAAACAAGCCGATCTTCAGCAAGACCTGTTAATGGGCAGATGAATATTGAACACACTGTTCACTTTGCAAGGCTACGTACTTTAGTTAAATCAACTGAAACAACAACGTATCGATACAGCAAATGAACGTATCACAACATTCCTGACGCTCATGACTTGTTAAATTAACAGTCGATCATTCGCGATGTTTTTTAATGAGCTACAGGAAAATAATATGAAAATCTTGATGGTACTGACTTCACATGACCAGCTGGGCGATACTGGCAAAAAAACTGGCTTCTGGTTGGAAGAGCTAGCTGCGCCTTATTACACCTTTGTCGATGCAGGCGCAGAGGTAGTTTTGGCTTCTCCTGCAGGTGGTCAGCCACCATTAGATCCAAAAAGTAATGAGCCGGATGCGCAAACCGAAACCACCAAACGCTTTGAAGCAGATGAGGTGGCCATGCAGGCTCTTGCCAATACACATAAGTTGAGTGAAGTCTTAAATCAGGATTTTGATGCCGTGTTCTATCCGGGTGGTCACGGTCCATTATGGGATCTAGCCAAAGACCAGAATTCTATTTCTTTAATTGAGCAGACTTTACAGGCAGATAAACCTGTTGCGCTGGTCTGTCATGCACCGGGTGTACTTCGTGAAGTCAAAGATGCCGAAGGTCATTCGATTGTAGAAGGCAAGACAGTCACCGGTTTTACTAATACCGAAGAAGACGGCGTAGGCCTAACCGATGTTGTCCCATTTCTAGTGGAAGACATGCTGAAAGAAAAAGGTGGGAAATATTCCAAAACTGAGGACTGGCAGGTATACGTGCAACAAGATGGTCTGCTCATTACTGGACAAAACCCCGCCTCTTCTGCTGCAACGGCTGAAGCTTTATTAAAATTATTAAAGTAGAAGTTAATCTAAAATTCGTATTAACCTTTTAGATCGCTTCTTTTTGAATAAGAAAAACCCTGAATGATGCAAGATTATTCAGGGTTTAATTTATCTATTTATTCCCAGATTTAGTTCGCTTCAACTGCCGTTGAGGCAATATGCTGAGCCAGTAATTCTCTGAGTTTAAACTTCTGGATTTTTCCCGATGGGGTCATCGGAATATCCTCCCAGATTTCCAGGCGTTCCGGAAGATACTGCATAGCCAGATTATGAGTTTTCAGGAAATCTAACAGCTCATTAAAACTTAACGGCTTTGTCTGATCTTTCAGCTTGATGATTGCACAGGAACGCTCGCCCATTCGCTCATCTGCATAAGCCACTAAAGCTACTGTGGCGATATTCGGATGCTTATAAAGTAGTGATTCAATTTCCGCGACCGGAATATTTTCTCCACCACGAATAATCACATCCTTCTTACGTCCGCAAATCCGAATATAGCCATGCTCGTCCTGATAGGCAATATCGCCAGTATCAAACCAGCCTTCGGCATCCGTATCATTCAAATGTGGACGTTTTAAATAACCGCCAAAATTTGAACAGGTGCGGATCATCAAACGCCCGGATTCATTCACGGCTTTGGTCTGACCTTTTTTATTCACGATCTTGATTTCAACACCAGGTAAAGCGATGCCATCCGTATTGAAAGAGTGTTCATCCTCATCTTCAGGTCGGGTCAGCGTCACTGCACCACATTCGGTCATACCCCAAGCGGATATGACTTTAACGCCCAGAATTTCCCGGGCTTTTTGTACCAATGGCCCCGGAATGGGTGCACCAGCACACAGGAAAATTTTTAGTGAATCAACCTTGTCATGCTGTTCCGCCACGGTATTGGACAGGTCATTCAGGAATGGGGTCGAGGCCATGGTGAAATTCACCTGATGCTGATGAATTAGATCCACTGCTTTGGCTACATCCCAGCTTGGAAACATGGGACAACTTGCAAGCTGATTTCTTTGATTTTTATGGTCAGGCCTTAAATAAGCTGGCTTTTGATGATGTGGTTACCCTAATTCATCTGCTCAATAAAGTAAATGATGGTTTAAAAAGTATTCATCTGCATAAAGAAACGGATCAGGAATAAACAAATAGAAATATAGCTTTAATTGAAGAATATAAAAAAGAGCCTGAATTCAGGCTCTTTTTTATAAATTGAAATTATGCCTTTTGTGGATCGTATTGACGGTCTTTAATGAATATCCCGGACACTGCGCCACACAAGAAATAGGCACCCCCCATAATCAGGAAGCCTAAGCCAATTGAACCCCGCTGGCTGCCGCGCCAATAATTGCAGGGGCAAACATGGCGCCGATACGACCTGCATTATAAGCACCGCCTACCGCAGTACCACGAATCGAGGTGGCGAAGCTTTCCGTCATATAAGTGGCATTAATCGCATATGGAATACCATACAGGAATCCAAAGAAAATCAGCAGATAGGCAATGTTATCTGGCGTATTGAATAGCACAATCACGGGCAGGAAAATCGCCGTTCCAATTGCTCCAAACGAAAAGACAGCGCGTCTACCCAGACGGTCTGCAGCAAAGCCCGCCAGAATTTTTCCGAAAATCATGGCTACATAGGTACCAATCATATAGCCTGCCATGGATTTAAAATTCATGTGCAATTCAGATTCCAGATATGCCGGCATCCAGTTGTTTACGCCATAGTAGCCAAATTGCAGAAAACCGGCCGTAAAGATCCACAAAATAAACATTCTGCGATTCGCAGGATCCGCGAAAATCTCTTTGACTGTGCTTTTTTTGGCGGGTTGCTGTACTGTGATTTCAGCTGGGGCATATAGACGCTGCAAACGTGCACGCTGCCAAGATTCTGGCTCAGGAACCAGTTTCTGGATAAAAATCGCCATAACCGAGGGAATAATGGCAATAAAAAACAGGGTTCGCCAGCCATATTCTGGAATGATCCAGCCTGCCAGTACAGTGGCCACAATATAACCGACGGTCCATCCTGCCTGTAAGGTACCTAAAACCGTGGTGCGATATTCAGTTGGAACATATTCAGCCATGAGCGTATTGGCTGCAATATATAAAGAGCCTATGCCAAAGGCAGAAAGAAAGCGTAAAACAGCAAATTGTTCAAAGTTCTGTGCAAAGCCTAAGGCTGCGGTCAACATGGAAAATACCAGAATCGAAATGACTACGGTACGTACACGGCCCAGACGGTCACAGGCCCAGCCACCCATAAAGCCACCAATCGCCATACCTGCTAAGGTAAAACTGCCTAGTGTACCGGCCTGCAGATTACTGAGACCAAACTCTGCTTTCAGGCTATTTAAACTGAAAGACAGCAGCAACATGTCCGCGCCATCTACCAGTAAAGCCAGAAAGGCGAAAATAAAAGCAATTTGCTGCGTTCGTTTGGTCGTAGGTTTAATCTTTTCTAATTCTCTCGCTAAATCCGTTATATTTAAATCTCTGTTTTCCTATCCTTAGGTTTTCATGATCTTTTATATTTAAAGCTATTCCGCTAATGAATATGCTTTAAGGCTAATCCGTTTTTAATTCACTTGATTGACTCCTTTTTTAATCCTGTCTGGGAGATCGCTTTTTCCTTTTTATCAGTGACCTCTTGTTCTTCGTTCATACTTATATTTGCATCAGGCTAAAGAAAATAAGATGAATATTCATCATTTTAGATGTTTTATTTTGTTAGACGAAATTAAGTATCATAAAGTTGATTGTTTTTCCATTTTCCTATAGCTTTAAAAAGAGGGATAAGAACGATATATCATTTGAATAAGATCGAACAGGGAGCGTAATAATGGGTGCCTTAACAGGATTTCGTGTACTGGATTTAAGCCGGATTTTGGCTGGGCCCTGGTGTAGCCAGATTCTGGCTGATCTGGGTGCAGAAGTGATCAAGATTGAAAAACCGGATCATGGGGATGATACCCGTATCTGGGGACCACCCTGGCTTAAAAACAATCAGCAGCAAGATACCCATGAATCGGCTTATTACCTGTCAGCCAACCGTGGCAAGCACTCGGTTGCAATCGATTTATCTACACCTGAAGGTCAACGTATTATCAAAAAACTTGCTGAACAAAGCGATGTAGTCATTGAAAACTATAAAACCGGTTCGTTGAAACGATATGGACTGGATTATGAAACTCTGAGTCAGCTAAATCCGCGACTGGTATATTGTTCTATTACCGGTTTTGGCCAGAACGGTCCGCGTGCGCAAGAGCCGGGCTATGATTTTATCGTTCAGGGAATGGGCGGCATGATGAGTGTCACTGGCGAACGTGACGATCTGCCCGGTGGTGGCCCGCAAAAAGCAGGTCTGGCCTTTGCCGATTTGACCACCGGCTTATATGCCGCAATTGCCATTCAGGCGGCTTTGTTGTCCCGTGAGAAAACCGGTGAAGGTCAGTATATTGATATGGCGCTGTTAGATACCCAGGTTGCTTCCCTCTCTGTTCTGGCCATGAATTATCTCACCTCAGGCAAAGTACCCGGTCGCTTCGGAAATGCACATGCCAATATTGTGCCCTATCAGGTGTTTAAAGCCCAGGAAGGCGAATTTATTATTGCCTGTGGCAACGATCTGCAATTTCAAGCTTTGTGTCAGGCCGTTGGTCTGGCCAAGGTGGCAGAAGATCCTCGCTTCTTGAAAAATTCAGGACGTGTTACACATCGTGAAGAACTGACCACAGTTCTACAAGCTCATTTCTATACTCGACCAGCAAAAACCTGGGTGGATTTAATCCATGCGGTTAAAGTGCCGGTAGGAATGATCAATGATCTGAAACAGACTTTGCAAGAAGAACAGGTATTAGCGCGTGATATGGTGATTAAAATGCCGCATACCTTACGTGAAGATTACACCTCAATCGGTTCACCGATTAAACTCTCCAAGACACCGGTAGAATATAAAAAGGCCCCACCTTGTCTGGGTGAAGATACCGATGCCATTTTGAGTCAATATTTAAGTTCTGCTGAAATGGAAGAACTGAAAAGCAAAAAAGTCATCCAGCAGCGATAAGCCTGCAAGCAATAAAAAAGGAATCTTTCGATTCCTTTTTTATTTTAAATCTAATGGATTAGATCATTCCTTATCAGGCTTTTGCACTCGACTGAACAGTACGAGGCAGTTCACGACGCAGAATTTTGCCTACTGCGGACTTGGGTAATCCACCCACAAACTCAATGTATTTGGGTAGTTTATAACTGGTCAGTTGCTGCTTCAGATAAGTCATGACTTCATCTTGGGTCAGAGTTTCATCCTGTTTCACAATAAATGCCTTGGGTACCTGTCCAGATTTTTCATCATCAATACCAATCACTGCACATTCCAGTATTTTAGGATGTTTGGACAGCACGCCTTCCAGCTCATTGGGATAAACATTAAATCCGGACACCAGAATCATGTCTTTTTTGCGGTCCAGAATGGTGATATAGCCTTGTTCATCCATACAACCGATATCACCTGTCAGAAAAAATCCATCTTTGGTAAATACCTGTGCTGTTGCTTCGGGTTGCTGCCAGTATCCTTTCATCACCTGTGGACCACGTATGGCTATTTCTCCAGCCTGATTAAGCTCTACAGGTTTTCCTTCATCATTCAGAATCAGAATTTCAGTCCCTGCCAATGGCAAGCCAATCGTGCCACTAAATCGCCGGCTTAAAGGCGGGTTAAAAGTTGCAGTCGGTGAAGTTTCGGAAAGCCCATAACCTTCATAAATCTGGCAGCCTGTGACCTCATGCCATAACTCTGCCGTATTTTTCAAAATAGATGCCCCTCCGCCGGTTGTGGTTTTCAGGCGTGAATGATCCAGTTCACGGAAAGGTGAATGATGCGCCAAGGCATTAAACATGGTATTCACCCCGGGGAAAACAGTGGGTGGATGTTTCTGGTATTGATCCGCCAAAGCATCCAGATCTCTCGGATTTGGAATCAGGACATTGGCGAAACCACGGCTTAAACCGTAACTGAACAGGCAGATGGTAAATCCATAAATGTGATACAGCGGCAAGGCACAGAATACATATTCATTTTCAGCGGCATAGCGGTCACCAAAATGGCTGATAAACACGGTACTGTTCTGGGCGATATTAAATAAAATATTGCGATGGCTCAGTTCTGCACCTTTAGAAACACCTGTGGTACCTCCCGTATATTGCAGAATGACCGTATCTTCCTGATGCTGTACAGGCGGTTCAAAATCAATAATCTCTACCTGATTTATTGCCTGTCTAAAGTCAGAAAACTGTTTATCCGGATATTGTGCTGCCTGACTATAAATAGCACTTGGTTGCTCTTGAATAAAATCCAGCGGATGCGTTGAAATGACATATTTGAGTTGAGGACATTCATCTAGTGCTGTTAATTGCTCCAAAGTCTGTCCCAGGATAATCAAGGCTTCTGCACCTGAATCCTGTAGCTGATGATAGAGCTCGCGCTGGGTGTACATGGGGTTGACATTGACCAGCACATAACCGGCCCGAATAATGGCAAAGGTCGCGATTGGATATTGAATAATATTAGGCAGCATCACCGCAATACGGCTGCCAGCAGTCAGCCCAAGACGCTGTAAATAGCTTGCCAGTTTCTGGCTATACACATCGATATCGTGATAGCTGAATTTACGATCCAGATAGATAAATGCGGTTTTATCCTGAAATTTTACCAAATTCTCAGCAATTGTCGTGCTCAGGGTTTTCTCAGGATCTGGCCGGGTAAACTCCGGATTGATATTCCACTTTTTATATTCTTCCATCCATGGCTGACTGCTCATGACTATACTCCTGTCCTGGATTTACATTTATTTTGTATCATTTAAACCATAAGATTTTGATTTTAATTAAATATTTTTAAACCACTTTCTGCTGTCTCGATTCAACATACTGGTAGTGATAACCGCTACGAATAAAATGCTGATTTTTATCCCTAAATGAATGAGCATAATCCGGCCAGACCAAAGTCAGCTTGCGACTGACCGGGTCCAGATACCAGCTTTTACAGCTTTCCGATAACCAGACACTACCTTGGGAAAGCTGCTGTAGCTCCTGCATATAGCTATTTTCAGCCTCTTGATCTGCTTCAAAGACCTGAATCTGTTCCTGCTCAAAAAACTGCAAGGCATCCAGTACCAGATCAAACTGGGTTTCCAGAAAATAAAGCGCTGAATTATGCCCACTGCCTGTATTTGGCCCATTCAGAATGAACAGGTTTGGAAAGTTGTGTACGGTCGTTGACTGATAACCCTGCATACCGCTGGACCATTGCTGTTCCAGGCTTAAACCCTGTTTACCCACCACTTTTGCGGCATAGGGTGGACGCGCCGCTTCAAATCCTGTCGCAAATACGATGATATCTGCAGAAAATTTATTTCCAGCCTGGCTTAATACACCGTCTTTCGTAACTTCTGCCAATGCTGAGTCTTCAAGTGTGACATTTGGTTTTAGAAAAGTCGGATAATAATCATTAGACAACAATAAGCGCTTGCAACCCGGCTCATAATGCGGGGTAAGTTTACGCCGTAACTCAGGATCTGAAACCTGATGCTGCAAAAACTGTAGACAGTTTTTCTTGACCCGCTCAATCTGACTTTTCAGGTTACGACGCTGCGCGAAATTGTATTCATTGCCCCAGAACAAAGCATGTCTTAATGCCGACATACTGTCAGGATCTTTGCGGAAAAGCTGTTTTTCTGACTCAGAATAAGGTCGATCTGGTCGGGGCAAAATATATGGCGCACTACGTTGCAAGACAGTTAGGCTTTTTGCTGTTTTGGCAATTTCCGGCACAAGCTGAACGGCTGAAGCCCCTGAACCCACCACCACGACACGCTGATTATCCAGATTCACCTGATGATTCCAGCGCGCAGAATGCATCACCTGGCCTTGAAATTCTTCCAGACCCGGTATTTGTGGGAGATGTTCATCCGCAAGATGGCCGGTTGCAGTCATTAAAAAATCTGCCTGATACGGGCCTTTGGAGGTCTGAATTTCCCAGATGCGTTCTTTGGCATTCCAGCTGGCTTTTTCCAGCAACGTATGAAAATCAATATGTGGACGAATCTGCTCCTGATCACAGCACTGAATTAAATAGCGCTGGATTTCTGCCCCTTGCGGAAAGATGCGTGACCAGTCCGGATTTTTAATAAAAGAAAAAGAATATAAATGGGAGGGTACGTCACAGGCGACTCCGGGATAGGTATTGTCACGCCAAGTACCGCCCACTTCTGCTGCACGTTCAATGATTTTAAAATCGTGGATGCCCTGCTGTTTAAGGCGGATTGCCATTCCCAAACCACCAAAACCGCTGCCTACAATTAGAATCTTGCTGCGCTGTCCTTGAGCTTGCATTATTTATCTCCTTTAAGGCATATAAGGCTGGATTTTTTGATTCACCGGATATTGTTCTGGATGCTGGCTAAACTGGTTTACCAGTTGCACCACTTCGGCTGGCGCTTCGACATAGAGCGCATGTCCTGAAGAAATTTCGATATAGCGACTGTTCGAAATTGAAGCAAACAGCAGTTTAGCTTGCGCTACAGGTACCATGCGGTCTTCACGGCAAGCCACAATCAACGTCTCTGCACGAATCTCAGGCAAGATCGATGTAATATCAATGCGATAATTCAGTTCCCGCTGTTTGGCTGCATCTTGGGAAGGTTTGACAAAGCGTGCTAGATCCAACACCTGCTGTTCGCTTCGTGCAGACAGATAATCATCGCTATACAGGCAATAATTGACAAAATGAGGCAAGGCCGCAGATTGTTCAGTAAATAATTGCTGCCAAATGACAGTACGTAGTTGTTGCACCGAGCTGGTTTTGGCCCAACCGGCTAACAGGATCAAACGCGCTACGCGCTGTTTTAAACTGGCTGTTACTTGTGCAGCAATCACGGCACCGAGTGAATAGCCGACCACTGTAATGATTTCATCTTCTGCAACCGCATGCTGAATCAGTGCTTCAACCTGCTGGCTAAAATCGGTCACCTTTAGATCAGCTTTATCTGGGGTATGTAAATCAATGGATAAAACCCGCTGATGAATACCCAGCATCGGAAAAATATAGCTGAAATGCTTGTCGGTATTTCCACCGGTGCCATGAATCAGAATAATAGTGGGAAATGCAGTACGCTGTCCGACTTCATGAAAAGTAAGTTGCAGATCAGCATAAGGAAACTGTCGAGTAATCATGTCTAAATCCATATAGACTCCTGATCTTGTTATTTTATGGTTTATTCAATATCCGAGAATAAATCTCAATATTTGAATTGGGTGAGGATGCAAAAATTATTAAAAAAGACCCACGACACGAGTATCGTGGGTCAAAAGCTTTAATCGAATTTGAACTCTTCAGGTTCAAGTAAAAACAGGCTTTCACCACCCGCCTGAATATTGGCAAAGTGGGTTGAAGTTCTTGGCAAAATACGTGCAAAGAAGAATTGTGCAGTTTTGATCTTGGCTGCATAGAACGGATCAGTATTACCTTCTTCAATTTTCTGCTGCGCAGTAATTGCCATTTTCAGCCACAGATAAGCGGACACGACATAACCAGAGAAATATAGGTAGTCAACTGATGCTGCCCCAATTTCATTGGCAGACTGCTGAGCCTGCTCCTGAATGGTTCTGGTTAATTCCAGCCATTGTTCAGTCAACTGGCTGACTTGTGCAACTTGCTGGCTAAACTGGGCATGTTGTTGATGTTCTTTTACAAAGCCTTGAATTTCCTCGGTTAATGCGGTCAACAGACCCAATTTTGAGCCCAGCACTTTACGCGCCAGCAAGTCAATGGACTGAATTTCAGTGGTTCCTTCATAGAGGCTGGCAATACGTGCATCACGGGCAATCTGTTCCATGCCATGTTCAGCAATATAACCGTGACCACCGAAAACCTGCATACCATGTTTAGCCGCTTCTATGCCGGTTTCAGTCATTAATGCTTTGGCAATTGGGGTTAATAATGCCAGACGGTCTTCAGCTGCTTTCTTTTCTTCCGGGCTGTCAGTGGCTTCAGCGATATCGGCATAGGTCGCCAGATAATATGCAAGTGCACGTGAACCTTCTGCAAACACCTTTTGAGTCAGCAGCATGTTACGTACTGCCGGATGCACGATAATCGGATCTGCAGGCTGGCCTGGCACTTTTGCACCTTCAAGAGAACGCATCGCCAGACGGTCTTTGGCATAAGCCAATGCCCCCTGATAAGAAGATTCTGCTGCTGCCAAGCCTTGAATAGCTGTACCGATACGTGCCGAGTTCATAAAGGTAAACATGCAGTTCAGACCGCGATTTTCAGGCCCAATCAGGAAACCTTTGGCATTATCAAAATTCAGCACACAGGTCGCGTTACCGTGAATGCCCATCTTGTGTTCAAGAGCGCTA
The DNA here is from genome assembly GCF_056857555.1 of Acinetobacter sp. L-24. The sequence goes on from NZ_JBSXNI010000042.1 coordinate 340,224, forward strand.
CATACCACGCCATTACGGGAAGCCACATTACCAGCTTCATCCAGATTGTATTTCGGCACAATAAACAGCGAAATACCTTTGGTTCCCGCAGGTGCATCTGGCAAACGTGCCAATACGATATGCACGATATTTTCCGCCAGATCATGTTCACCGGCTGAGATAAAGATTTTCTCGCCACTGATGCTATAGCTGCCGTCTTCATTTGGCACTGCTTTGGTACGGATTAAACCTAGGTCAGAACCGGCATGAGATTCAGTCAAGCACATGGTTCCAGTCCAGCGGCCTGCAATTAAAGGTACCAGAAACTTCTGTTTCTGTTCATCGCTACCGTGGTGCTCTAAAGTACGCATGGCACCATGGGACAGGCCTGGGTACATGCCCCAAGACCAGTTCGTTGCGGTAATAATTTCAGAAATGGCAATACGGTATAAGGTCGGGAAGCCCTGACCGCCATATGCTTCGTCACCAGTTAATGAGGTAAAGCCGAGTTCCACATATTTGTCATAAGCTGCTTTAAACCCATCCGGGGTGGTTACGACGCCATCCTGCAAACGGCAACCCTGCTGGTCGCCTGTCGCATTAATCGGTAGAAGTTCGTTTTGGCAAAAGTCCGCAGCGACTTCCAGATATTGCTCCATAATATCCATAGAAACCTTGTCTGCGAATTTTGCATAGCCCTGATATTTCTGTTCAACGTTTAACAGGTCTTTCAGGACGAACTTCATGTCTTTTAATGGCGCAATATAATTTCTCATCGTAATTCCCTTGTATGAGTTCTAATTTGTATATTTATGACTATTAATTTCATAATACGAAATTATGTTTTAAATCCACTATAATATAATTTAAAGAATAAAATCTAGTCATTCGATGAAATTTCCCATTTAAAAATAAAAAATCTTCAGGATGAAAAAAAGCCATTCATGACGGAATGGCTTTTTTGTTTGATCGTCAATGAAATGGTTCAACGAGCCAAGAAATGAGTCAGACGTTGATGAATAATTTGCTCTGCATCTTGCATGATATTTTCGATCAGCGCCTGACAAGTCGGAATGTCATGAATCAATCCCATCACTTGACCTGCAGTCAGAACTCCCGCATCCACATCGCCATTTTCTAAAGCGAGCTTGCCTTTTAAACCGCTGACATAGGGACGAATCTGTTCAAATTCCAGATCTGGATCTTCACTCATTTTAACGACTAGATCAGATACTGCATTTTTGGCAACACGGGCGGTATTTCGGAACTGTCGATACAAAAGATGTGTCGCCCTTTCATCATTATCGACATAGAACTGTTTGATGTTTGGATGGATCGGGGCTTCCTGAGTGGCACAAAAGCGTGTACCCATATTGATGCCTTCGGCACCCAAAGCCAAAGCTGCGACCAGACCACGACCATCAGCAAAACCGCCACTGGCCACAATCGGCACAGTGAGCTGATCTGCTGCCGCAGGAATTAAAATCATGCCGGGAATATCGTCTTCACCCGGATGGCCCGCACATTCAAAACCATCAATCGAAATAACATCTGCGCCAATTCTTTGTGCTGAAAGCGCATGACGGACGGAAGTACATTTATGAATGACAATAATGCCATGTTGCTTAAACGCCTCAATATGTTCATGAGGCTTGTTGCCTGCTGTTTCTACGATCTTGATACCGCTTTCAATGATTGCCTGTCGGTATTCTGCATATGGCGGCGGATTCACAGCGGGCAATAAAGTCAGATTGACTGCAAAAGGCTGATCGGTCATTTCTCGGCAGCGTGCAATTTCCTTGACCAGGGCTTCAGGCGTCGGTTGAGTCAATGCCGTTAATGTTCCCAAGCCACCTGCATTAGATACGGCACTGGCCATTTCTGCGGTACCGACCCACATCATGCCGCCCTGAATAATTGGATAGCGAATGCCTAAAAGCTCGGTAATACGGGTCTTAATTTTCATAAATGCTCTCCTTAGCATCCGGTAAATTGTGCAGGGCGTTTTTCGACAAAAGCCTGGACACCTTCTTTATAGTCCTGACTGCTCAGAGCCAGATATTGCAGGTTTTGTTCCAGCTCCAGTTGCTGGTCTATGTTATTTTCAGCACTGCGTTGCAAGGCCTGTTTGGTTAAAGCCAGCGCATAAGTCGGCTGTTGAGATAATCGCTGTGCAATGTCGTCGATATAAGCATCAAATTCTGTATCTGGAAGCATTTTCCAGATCATGCCCATTTCGGCGGCCTCTTTGGCATGCACCGGTTCGCCCAGAAAAGTGAGTGCCATGGCACGTGCATAACCGATTAAACGTGGCAACATCCAGGTGCCACCGGCATCAGGAATCAAGCCAATTTTAGAAAAAGCCTGAATAAATCGGGCACTTTCCTTGGCAATGACCAGATCACAGGCCAGTGCGATATTGGCACCTGCACCGGCAGCCACACCATTCACTGCTGCAATCACCGGTTTGGGACTCTGGCGAATGAGATTAATCAAGGGATTATAGTATTTGGCCAGCGAGCCTTGCGGTGGCAAAGGCACATTGCCGAGCTGTCCAGTACGTTCTTTTAAATCCTGTCCTGCTGAAAACGCCCGGCCATTACCGCGAATCACAATCACCCGAATATCCGGGTCTGTATTCCAGTTTTTCAGCACCTGCTGCACTTCCTCATGCATTTGCCGGTTAAAACTGTTGAGTGAATCCGGACGGTTAAAGCTTAAGGTTGCGATACCTTGCTGAACCTGAGTTTGAATCGTTTCCCACATCATCAATTTCCTTATTTTTTTGCCTGTATCCCTACAATTAATAGCCTTTATTGACATCTACCTGATGGCACAAATCCAGCCCGAGATTTAAGCGTCGGTCATTTTCCAGAATCTGTTCCACTACCACAGACATGGGTGCATGTGAGGCGACATGTGGCGTAACTACGATCTTTTCATGCTGCCAGAATGGGTGATCCGGAGTTAAAGGCTCTTCTTCAAATACATCAAGGATTGCGCCACGGAGATGACCTGAATCCAGTGCATTGAGTAGATCCTGCTCGATTAAATGCTGCCCACGACCCACCTGAATAAGAGCAGCCTGATCAGGTAATTTTTTAAATAGCTGTTCAGATAAGATTCCAGTATTGTCTACAGTTAAAGGCATTAAATTAATCAAAATCTGGCTGTGGGCCAGGAACTCGGAAAGCTGTTCTTGGCCTACATAGCTTTTGACCTGAGCAATCTCTTTTGGGGAATTGGACCATCCAGACACCTGATAGCCCATGTCGGCAAAACGTTTTGCCACATAACCGCCCATATGGCCAAGGCCCATAATCCCGATCTGGATATGATGGCTATAACTTTGACGATACTGTTTCCATAGCTGCTGCTTTTGCTGCTGGATCATGCGGTCAAAATAACGCTGAAAATACAGCACACCCCAAAGCAGATAATCAAACATGCCCTTTTGATGATGTGGATCCAGTACCCGGCAGACTGACTGGTCAGATCTAATCTCGGTTAAATTTAAATGTTCGACCCCTGCAGCAATCGAATGAATCAGGCTAAGCTCTGGAAGTTGCCGGAGTTTTTCCAGATCTGGAAACCACGAAGCTGCTGTGGTCGCCAGTTCTGCTTCCGGGCTGTCCAGTGTACAAAAACTGCCCTCAGGCGCATATTTCTGAAAAGACTTCACCAGAATTGCCTCAATATTCGGCACAGTACTGGATATCACAATCATGATGCATACTCCGTATATTGATGCTCAATCAAAGACAAAGCGGCCTGCCAGGCACGCTGTAAAATCGGTTCAACTAAAGGACTAGCGAACTGCTTGGCGGTTTTAATTCGTACATCTTCACTTGGATAATGCAGTTCGGCACCGCCGCTTAAGGCCTTCACCTGTGCCTGACAGGCACGCTCTAGAAAATAGATTTCATGAAAGGCCCGTGCAATGGTTTCGCCCGCCGTTAAAAGTCCGTGATTGCGTAAAATCATGGCGCGATGGCCGCCCAGGTCCTGAATCAGGCGTTCTTGTTCATCTGTTGAAAGTGCCACGCCTTCATATTCGTGATAGGCCACCTGCTGATAAAACTTCATGGCGTGCTGGGAAATGGGCAGAAGTCCGTGTTTCTGTGCAGAAACTGCTATGCCATCTGCGGTATGCGTATGAATAACACAGTTCAGATGAGCATGTGCTTCATGAATTGCGGAGTGGATGACGAAGCCAGCCATATTCACCGGCTTGTCCTGTTCATAGCTTTCTACGACCTGCCCTTCATGATTAATCTTGACCAGCGTTGAAGCACACATTTTTTCAAAAGCGACACCATACTGATTAATCAGAAAACAGTCAGGCTGATCAGGGACTCTTAAACTGATATGGGTATCAATTAAATCAGTCATCCGGTAATGCGCAATAATGCGATAAAGCGCTGCGAGTTCACAACGTGCCTGCCATTCAGCATCTGTGACGAGATTTTTTATTGTCATCGTTCCATCCTGGAAAAATATAGCATTTCGATCACTATCTGTTATATCATAATTTTAGAAAAACAGAATATTATTTCATAAAGCGAAATAAATCATTACAAGGAGTTGATATGTCAACATCACAATTAAACGGACTCGAATATCTAACCGCAATTAAGAATGGGGAAATTTCCAGTTCAGCCATGAGTGAAATTATTCCCATGCGTCTGATCTTGGTGCGCGAAAACTATGTGGAATATGAGGTGCGTCCTGATCAGCGCCATTATAATTTACAGGGTGGTATTCATGGCGGCTTTTGTGCAACGGTTCTAGATAGTGCCACTGGCGCTGCCGTGCATACGACAGTAGATGCAGGTGTCAGTTTCTCGACCATTGACCTGAATGTAAAAATGCTGAAAGCGATGAAAAGCGGCGAAACCTATACAGCTATTGGTGAAGTCATCCGGATCGGGCGTAATGTACTGACCTCAGAAGGCCGAATTATCGATAAAGAAGGTAAAGTTTATGCTTTTGGTTCAGCGACTTTATTAGTCACTGCCCGTAAGTAAATCATTACAGTGATGTAATCAATCCCTGCATGTGCAGGGATTTTTATTTTGAAAGAAAAATCCCAATAAAGAATGCCATGCATATCATAGATACATGGCATTAAGACTATGACTAAACTGTTATGCAGCTTCAGGGTTTTCAATCACCATCGCCAAGCCTTGACCCAGACCGATACACAGACTAATCACGGCATATTTTTTACCGGTACGCTGTAACTGACGTGCAACGGTTAAAGCCAAACGCGCACCCGAACAGCCCAGTGGATGACCAATGGCAATCGCACCACCATTTGGATTGACACGCGGATCATCCAAAGCGACATCCAGACCTTTCAGGCAAGATAATACCTGACTGGCAAAGGCTTCATTAATCTCGATGATATCCATATCGTCTAGCGTCAAACCAGCACGTTGTACTGCCTTTTTAATCGCTTCAATTGGGCCTGCACCCATGATGCGTGGCTCAATGCCAGCGGCTGCAGAAGACAGGATACGAGCCAAAGGTTTTAAGCCATACTGTTCCTGAACTTTTTCACTGCCGATAATCAGTGCTGCAGCACCGTCATTGATTCCTGATGCATTACCCGCTGTTACTACACCACCTTCAAATAGCGGTTTTAACTTGGATAAAGCTTCAAATGTTGAAGATGCACGTGGATGCTCATCCTGAGTAATTTGTTTAGGCGGCAATTTGCGTCCTTGAGAAACTTCAATCGGGGTAATTTCACCTTCAAAGAAACCTGATTCTTTCGCTACCTGATATTTTGCCTGTGATGCAGCGGCAAAGGTATCAGCCTGTTCACGGCTAATACCGAATTCTTCAGCCACGTTATCACCTGTTTCAGGCATACTGTGCGCGCCAAACTGATCCGTAAATTTACGGTTCGGGAAACGGGTACCAATCGTGGTGTCATAAATTCTGGCATCACGTGAATAAGCACTTTCTGCTTTGCCCATCACAAAAGGCGCGCGGGTCATACTTTCTACGCCACCAGCAATGTACAACTCGCCTTCGCCTGCAGTGATGGCACGTGCCGAATCAATCACAGCACCGAGACCTGATGCACATAAGCGGTTTACCGTCTGCCCCGGAACTGTTACCGGCATACCCGCTAACAATGCTGCAAAACGTGCCACATTACGGCTGTCTTCACCGGCCTGATTGGTACTCCCAAAGATTACATCTTCTACATCTGCTGCCGGAATACCGGTTTTTTCCAGCAGGTTTTTAATTACGGTCGCTGCCAGATCATCTGGACGTACGCTTGCCAGACTTCCTGCATGACGACCGATTGGTGAACGTAAACCATCATAAATATATGCATTTAACATGAGTGTTATTCCTTTAACTTTTTAATTAATGTGTTGTATGAACAAGTGGTAGACCAAGCTGAACACGGCGACGCAACCAAGGACTTGGACGGTAACGCTGGTCACGGGTAATCGCAGTCATGCGATCCAGAATTTTCAGGATTTTTTCAGCTCCCAGCACATCCCCCCATTCAATTGGCCCATATGGATAGCCAAGGCCTAATTTTACTGCGATATTGATATCTTCTACCGTTGCAACGCCTTGCTGGGCAATATCACAGCCGAGATTCACAATCATTGCCAAAGCACGTTGAGCCACAAAGCCTACGCTTTCCTGAATTACGCTGGCGGTCACACCATCCAGATTGAAAATCGATTGGGCTGCTTTTACCAGCTCAGGTTGGGTGATAAAAGTTGGCATCAAGGTACGGTGTTTGTTTAGACTATATAGCAGATCGATACACACCACTTGCTGAGGTGCCACCTGATAGCGGACTGCGGCTGAAGTTGCATCTTCACCATAAGTCGCAATCAGAATTAAAGCATCTGCTGAAGGTGCGTCAGTTTGCTCGATCTGGATGTTGAACTGCTGCAGATATTGCTCAAGCGCCTGAAGGTCTTCGCTATATTCTGTGCCTAGCCAAACCGATGGATATTGATCCAGCTTTTCAACCAGTGTTGGAGCTACATCACCTACTTTGCTCCCTGAGGTATAAGCGTAAAAACCTTTACCAGTTTTACGGCCTAGCTGTTTAGCAATAAAACGCTGGCGGGTAATCACGCTTGGGCGGTAACGCGCTTCTTCATAATATTGATGATAAATCGATTCACTCACCGGATGCGAGACATCCATACCGGTCAGATCACCTAATTCAAACGGCCCCATTTTGAAACCGATTCCGTCACGGTAGATCCTGTCAATATCATAAAATGGTGTGACATTTTCATTCAAAATTGCATAGGCTTCGCTACCAAAGGCACGGCCGGCATGGTTAATGATAAATCCTGGAGTATCTTTAGCTTTGACCGGACGATGACCCATTTTTGTAGAGAGCTGGGTTAATGCTTCAATAATATCAGCGCGGGTATTGAAGCCTTCAATCACTTCGACCACTTTCATCAGTGGTACCGGATTAAAGAAATGATAACCGGCCACACGTTCTGGCTGCTTACAGTTGGCAGCGATTGCACTGATCGACAATGAAGAGGTATTAGATGCCAGAATCGCTTCTGGTTTTATCATTCCTTCCAGTTGCTGCATCAGTTTTTGCTTGATTTCCAGATTTTCAATAATCGCTTCAACAATCAAGTCACAATCTTTCAGGTCTTCTAGCTGCTGCGCAGTCGACAGATGAGCAATATCTTCAGCGGCTTTTTCATAGCTGAATTTACCTTTATCTGCTAAGGTATTTAATGTTTTGGCCAGTTTATCCTGTGCCTGTTCGGCTGCCCCTTCTTTGGCATCAAACAGTATCACATCATGACCAGACTGAATCGCGATCTGGGCAATACCTGCACCCATCGTGCCTACACCAATAATGCCGATTTTCTGAATCTGAATACTCATGCTTATCGTCCCTGATAATTCGGTTTACGTTTTTCAATAAAGGCCTGCATGCCTTCTTTTTGATCTTCGGATGAGAACAGCATCTGGAAAGACTTACGTTCCAGGGTAAGTCCGGCATTAAGCGGCACATCTTCAGCCAATAAAGCCACTTCCTTGATTTGCTCCAAAGCAATTGGCGGCATTTTCGCTAGGCCTTCCGCCATCTTGATAGCTGTAGCAAGGGTTTCACTGTCTTCAGTCACCTGGGACACCAGACCAATTTGATAGGCTTCCGGTGCAGGTACCAGACAACCGGTCATGATCATGCGCATGGCATGAAATTTGCCAACTGCACGGAATAAACGCTGGGTACCACCAGCACCCGGCATAACACCCACTTTCACTTCAGGCTGACCAAACTGGGCGCTTTTCCCGGCAATAATAATATCTGCATGCATGGCCAGTTCACAGCCACCACCAAGTGCATACCCGTTTACAGCTGCAATCACCGGTTTTGAACACTGTGCAATCGCCTGCCAGTAACGTTCGGTTCGACGCTGCATCATTTGAATGGTTTCTGCATTGGCCAGTTCTTTAAGATCGGCTCCTGCTGCAAAATCTGTTTCACCACCGGTAAGGATAATGGCACGGATATTTTCATCGTCATTCAGCTGCAAAAAAACCGCCGCAAGTTTCTGGCGAACTTCTGTATTCAGGGCATTTTTCGCTTCTGGTCGATGAATTTTAACCATCGCTACATGAGTTGAGATTTGTTCTATTTGAACGACCTGTTCCATTAAAAAACTCCATTTATTTTGTATAGCGAAATTTTATTTTATATAAAACTAAGGTTTCTCAAGCTATAAATCAAGGATTTTTAACTCCAGAATTCAAAAAAGTTATTTTTTACTAAAAATAGAGTAAAAACTCTTGTTCATCTGGTTATTTTATGATTAATTGATTTCGCAATACGGAATTAAGTATTTTAAATGTAATCTGATTATTCATTTAAATGAATAATCGCCATAAGGCAGAACTTAAAATTAATTTACGAAATCAAATTTTCCAGCAATGAGATGATTTTGATTTAGCGTAAAGCGTGAAAAATCGAATGTAGCCTGATAATAAATGCAGCGGCTGTTGTATGCAGAGCAAGTCTGTTAGATCAGGAAAATGTTTCCGTGAGGAAGAAAAATGGATTTAGCGGTAGCAGAGGAAATGCTACTTTTAATATATAGAGGATATAAAAATGACAAGCGATACCATCGTAACAGGAGACAATAAAACCGATGTCTCCTCCACGGATACCATTAAACAGGCGCCAAAACGTCTATGGATGACGGCTTTTGTCTTTGCTTTTCTGATTTTGCTCTGTGACGGTGCAGATATCGGGATTCTGGCTTTCAGTCTGACCAGTCTGAAAGCTGAATGGGGACTAACTTCTGTACAGGCCGGTGCCTTGGGAAGTTATTCTCTTTTAGGAATGGGGATCGGAGGTTTTATTGGTGGATGGGCATGCGACAAATTTGGACGTGTCCGCGTCATTGTACTGGCCACCATCGCCTTCTCGATCTTGTCAGCCTACTCAGGTTTTGCTCAGTCTTATACTGAATTTGCAATTTTACGTACTCTTTCTTGCTTGGGTTTAGGCTGTTTATATATTGCCTGTAATACCCTGATGTCTGAATATGTGCCAACCAAATACCGTACTACTGTACTGGCAACATTGATGACTGGTTTCACTTTAGGTTCATTGGTGATTACCATGATTTCAGGCTGGATTATTCCTGAGTTCGGCTGGCGTATGCTGTACTGGATCACAATTGCTCCATTAGCTTTGGGTATCCTGATGCACTTTATGGTGCCAGAGCCAGAATCATGGAAACGTGTCCGTGAAATGAAAAGAACTGGTCAGATTGTGGATAACGATACCAAAAAAGGTAATCCATACATCACCATTCTTAAAGATAAAACCCATGGCAAGATGTTTATCTTGTGGTCTTTCAGCTCCGGTTTCCTGTTATTTGGTTACTTCGGTGTAAGTAACTGGTTGCCAAGTTATCTTGAAGCTGAATTAGGCATTAAGTTTAAAGAAATGGCACTGTATATGGTGGGTACCTTCATCACCATGATTTTTGCCAAAATCATTGCAGGTTATGTTGCTGATAAAATTGGTCGCCGTATTGTGTTTGCTTTCGGCACCATGGGAACAGCGCTATTTATCCCTGTCGTGGTGTATATGCATAATGCCGATAACATTGGCGTACTGATGCTAATCTTCGGCTTCCTGTACGGTATTCCATATGCCATCAATGCAACCTATCTAACCGAAAGTTTCCCGACTGGTGTTCGTGGTACAGCGGTGGGCGGTGCATTCAATATTGGTCGTATCGGTGCAATCTTCGCGCCAATTACGATTGGTTATCTTGCGATGCATGGTTCGATCGGTACAGGTCTGTTGGTAATGGGTGCAGCATATTTCCTATGCGGTTTGATTCCTGCCCTGTTTATTAAAGACCGTTTATACGATCCGCAAAAAGCAGAATAAACCCTACTTCGGAAGGCAGGTCAAATCGCTGCCTTCCTCACTTCAAATATTTACAACACGTCAGTATAGAAAGGTCTCCTTTCATTCAGGATTAAAAATTTCTTTAGGGATTAAGAAATGAAAAAATTAGTTTTAGCGACATTATGTGGTATTGCTTCAGCACAGGCATTTTCAGCAGAAGCTTCTGAAGACCGTATGCAATTTCTTGAGTCACAGTTAAAGCAAATCCAGGCAGAACTAGAACAACAAAAAGCCGCGCAACTTGCATTAAAGAACCAGCAGGAACAAGCCAAAGCGCAAGACTCTAAAACGCTGAGTTCAATGGTAGATAATGTCGATGTTTATGGCTTGATCCGCTTTGATGGTGCAGTCGATTTCAAAAGTACTACTGAAGCCCGTGGCCGTACCATTAACCAGATTAATAAAGTACCTTTTACTGAACCGGATTCTGTACGTTCCGATTTTACTGCGGCTGCCAGCCGGATTGGTTTCCTGGCCAAAGATCTAGGAGGCAATCCGAATGTTTCTGCTCGTTTAGAAGCCGACTTCTGGACCAACAATGGTAAAGGCGATGGTGGATTACGTATCCGTCATGCACACTTAAAATACTATAACTGGACGTTTGGTCAGGCCTGGTCATTGATGTCAACACCAGAGATTAGCACTGAAGCTGTCGATTACAGCTTGTTCCTGGGTGGATCAGTCCTACGTACGCCTCAGGTGAGCTATGCTTTCAAACTTGATCCAGAAAATACCTGGAATGTCGGTCTGGAATATATGGCCGGTGGCGATCGTTCTTCTGCTTTGCCTGCATTAACCACTAAATATGTTCATCAATCAGGCCCTCTTCATTTATTAGCTCAAGGCTTTGTCAATCAAAAGCAGGCGCAAACAGATACAGGTGATATTGAAAAAGTCGGTTGGGGTGTAGGTCTTGGTGGACGTTACCGTTTTGATGATCAAAACTCGATCCAGGGGAACTATTTCCATATGGTCGGAGATCAGCGTATTGCCGCTTTCTTGACTCAAGGATCAACAACTGATGGCGCTGCCTGGGGTGGAGATTATTCGGTTGATACAGCCAATAATGAACTTTTACTGAATGAGTTTAACAGTTTAAATATCGGATTTACGCATAAATTTACGCCGAAACTACGGAGTAGTATTAATGCCAGCGTTGTTGATTTTGATGATTCCAGCGACTATGCACGCGCGAATCCTGAAACCAATAAACGTTTAACGGACTATGTGGCCAACGTGATCTACTCTCCTGTTCCAAAGATTAATCTCGGTGCAGAATATCATCATGGTAAGCGTGAAACCTTTGACAACAAGGAAGCAGATATTTCGCGTATCAACCTCTCTGCCAACTATAGTTTTTAAAGCCTCAGGAGACAAGGATGTCAGCCCAAGGGCAAATTTCACGCCGTTTCATGTTCATGATGGCAATGACCTGCGCACTCTGCGCAGGTTGTAACTATTTTAACCAGCCCTTGATTTATTCTATTGCAGAGGATCTGCAGATCAGTGTAGCTCAGTCTGGCTGGACTGTAGTACTAACCCAAATTGGCTATGCCACCGGGTTATTTTTGTTTGTCCCCTTGGGGGATTTGTTCGAAAAACGGCTGTATATCTGTATTTTAATGTTCTGTACCGGACTGGCGCTTATTGGGCTTTCAGCCAGTACCAATCTGCATATGTTATATGGCTTTACTCTGCTCGCCTCTTTTTGTTCGATCACCACCCAGATTCTGATTCCTTTTGCCGCCAGCCTGTCGCAACGTGATAAAAGTGCCGAAGTCGTTGGCCTGCTCATGAGTGGTGTTCTGGTTGGTATTCTATTTGCCCGTACCGTGGCCGGACTGATTTCTACTTTATGGTCCTGGCATGCAGTATACCTATTTAGTGGTTGTGCAATTCTTCTGCTAAGTCTGGCCATGTGGTTCCAGTTGCCGAGCGCCAAGAGCCAGTTGCAGATGAATATATTGCAAATTTATCGCTCACTATTTACCTTTGCCCGAACAGAACCCATGCTGATCCGGCGGAGTATGATCGGAGGTTTGGGCTTTGGCATGCTGAGTATTATCTTTACTACCATGACTTTTATTCTGGCTGAAGCACCTTATCATTTTAACGATTTCCAGATTGGCCTCATGGGCATTGTGGGAGTGGTCGGCATCTGGTCCTCTCAGTGGACCGGTAAAATGATTGGCAGGCATCGGGAAAAATGGATTGCGCACCTAGCCACATGTGGACTGATTCTGGCCTGGATTCCCTTATTCTTTGCCCAAAATTATTTATGGATTTATATCCTGGGCTTGATTCTGGCTTATTTCGGAATTTCCTGTTTGCATGTCCTGAACCAGAATCTGGTCTATCGAATTTCAATGCAGGCTCGCTCGCGGATTAATGCCATCTATATGACCTGTTATTTTTCAGGTGCTGGTCTGGGAGCATTTTTATCGCTGCATTTATGGAAAAGCTATGGCTGGTCTGCCTGTGTCATTTTAGGTTTTATTTTTGCCGTGTTGATCTTTGTGATTAACTATTATGATTTAAACCAAGAAAGAAATTTAGCCAATATTCAGCCTGAGCCTTAGATACTGTTAAAAACCTTTGGGGGTTAAAAAGCTTATTTTTTTATCCCGCTTTCTGTACCAAGTGCAAATTCTAAAGATGATACGCTCATAAAATAGGAAAATTCTTTAGACCTGTTTATCATTGTCTTTCTATCTGAAAAGCGGTTGAAAATATTGATATCTTAACTTTTTAGAGTTAATTCAATTTACTATTTTCCATTGCGAGATAAACAGGCTTCAATTCAGTTAAAGGCGCAGGTTTTGCATAAAAGAAGCCTTGTAGCAGATCACAACCCTGTTGATAGAGCAAACTGGCCTGACTTAAAGTTTCGACCCCTTCCGCGACAACTTCCAAATCCAGCTGATGTGCCAAGTGAATAATCGATTGCACAATTGCAGCATCCTGACCATCGAGGGTCAGTTCTTCAATAAAACTACGGTCTAACTTGATTTGATTAATCGGCAAGCGACGCAGATAACTGAGACTCGAATAACCTGTACCAAAATCATCAATGGCAACCTGTACACCTAAAGCACGTACTGCTTTCAAAATTTCTATCGTTCGATCTGCACCATTAATGATGACACCTTCCGTAATTTCAATTTTAAGTAATTCCGGCGGTAATTGACTGAGTTCAAGCGCATGTTCAAGTACCTGCAAAAAGCCTGCTCTACGGAATTGCAAAGGAGAAATATTCACCGATACTGTGATCTGGCTATTGTGCGTCTTGTTCCACTCCGCAATATCTAAACAGGCCTTTTCCAATACCCATTGACCTACGCTAATAATTTGCCCGGTTCTTTCTGCAAGTGGAATAAAAATCGCTGGGGAAATATAACCCTGCTGTGGATGGCACCAACGGATTAAAGCTTCTACACCTGTTACCAGTCCAGTTTCAGGATGAATCAACGGCTGATAGAACAGGTCAAAATTTTCCTGATTGATCGCTTCCATGAGTTCCAGACGCAGATTAGTATAGTCTATTTCTGCGACAGGCTGCATTCTGGTTTTTTCATACCACTGCCACATATTACGACCTTGTCTTTTGGCTTCCTGCATCGCCAAAACAGACTGATAAATCAATTCAGAAGAATGATGAATCGAACTGTCATCTGCCACGATACCAATACTGGCACTTAAATGTATTTTGTACTGATCGACGATAAACAGCATGGAAAGAAGATCAAGAATTTCTCCAGCAATCACCTCGACTTCAGTGTGCTCATCTGTCCCTGAGAGCAGCAAAATGAATTCATCTTCAGCGAAGCGGCATAGCACATTATTGCCTTGAACAAATTTTTGCAGCCGCTCGCCCACACTTTTGAGAATCTGGTCACCCACCAGATGACCTAAGCTGTCATTTATATTTTTAAAATCATCCAGATCTAAATACAGCAAGACTAAAGGTTGTGAGCTCTCGTGCTGTGCTTCAAAAATATTTTCCAGAATCTGTTTGAATGCATGCTGGTTCGGTAAACCGGTTAAATGATCATGAGTATGCTGATGCTGAATATATTCTTCGTGAATACGTTGCTGAGTAATATCTTCCTGAATCCCCAAAAAATGGGTGCAGGTTCCTGTCTGGTCAAAAATAGGACCTAGGGTTAAACGATTCCAGAACCAGCTGCCATCTTTACAGTAACTTTTTATAGTTACCTGAATTTCTTTTTGTTCTTTAACTGCTTGCTTGAGTAATGCAATCTGATCCGGATCAGTATCTGGACCCTGTAAGAAAAAGCAGCTTTGCCCTAGTACTTCTGCTGCCGTATAACCGGTGAGCTTTAGAAAAGCTGGATTCACATACACCATTAGCCTTTCTTCAGAGACATCGGTAATAAAAAGACTATTCGGACTAGCCTCTACCCCACGTTTTAATAATCGTAGAGACTCCTTGTTTTCACGCGATACAGTAATATCTCGGGCAATGCCAATAATACCGGTGACTTTCTGATTTTGAATAATCGGTAAATTGGTCAGATCCAGCCATAAGATATCGCCTGCAACATTATAAATTGGAAGTTCATAATGTTGAGATTTACCTTGCGCTGCTTCTGAAAATGAAACATTCGCAAGTTCATGGAATTCGGGCGGTATGAAGGCACAATAGTGCTGACCATGAATTTGCGCTTTAGAAAAACCTGTAATTTCTTCGCAAGCAATATTGGTATTAAGCACATGTCCCTGCAGGTCAAGTTCAAAAATAATATCTGGATGATAGGTATAAAATGAGCTGTATTTTTCATTAAGCTCATGTCTTTTTTGACGTTCCTGATCAAGCTCGATTGCGAGGGCAACTAATTTTGCCGCTTGCTGTAAAAGCTGAATATGAGGTTCAGTCGGTATTTTGGGTGTTCGATAATAGGTGGCAAACGTTCCGTATAGAATATCTGAAGCATTAATAATCGGCATAGACCAGCAGCTAGACAATTTTTCTGCGTTTACCAAAGCACGGTAAGGCTGCCAGTTTGGGTCTTTCATTAAATTCGGACTAATGACCAACTGACGTAAGAAAGCAGCTACGCCACACGATCCTTGATTTGGCCCAATTTTCAAATCTTGAATAGCATTACAGTACTCTTTTGAAAAGTGCTGTTTGCCACTTATAACATTTAAAGTTTGGGTGTCATCCTGATAGAGCATAATGGTGACAAGCGCATCTGGAATGCGCGATTCAAGCCACTGGCTAATGACATCGAGGATAGGCTTAAGTTCAGTATGGCGACCAATCAGATTAAAAATATGAAAAATTTCTTGATCATCACAATTATTATTCATTCAGACTATCACCTTCCTTAGCTTGTTAACATTTTAGACTTATTATTAAAATAATCATTAGCAAAAGTTTGTATTTATATCTTTAAAATACGGAAATATGGTCAATATTACGTGTATTTGATAATAATTCTAAAATTTAAAAATCACAGCCGAAGCTGTGATCTAAAACTATACTTTTACTTAATCAGAATATTGCGGACTTATTTTTAGGCTGCTTGTTGACGACTGTCCACTAATTTACAGCCTGTCTGCTGTTGTAATTCTTCAAAGCTTAAGCCATCCACTATTTCAATAACCTGAGCTTGTCGGTCTTTTAATTCAATCACACACAAATCAGTATAAATACGGTTGACACAATGTTTACCTGTTAGAGGATAAGTCAGTTCTTCAACAATTTTTGCCTCACCGTTTTTGGTCACATGTTCCATGCAAACATAGACACAGCGAGCACCCACTGCCAGATCCATCGCACCGCCTACAGCAGGTACAGCATCAGCATTACCGGTATGCCAGTTCGCCAGATCACCATTAATAGCGACCTGAAAAGCCCCCATGATACAGATATCCAGATGCCCGCCTCGCATGATATCGAAAGAGTCGGCAGAATTCATAAAACTGCCACCTTGCAACATGCTTACGAGTTCTTTACCGGCGTTAATCAGGTCATCATCTGCCTGTTCGGGATCACTCAATGCAGCAAAACCTAAAACGCCATTTTCCGAGTGCAGAATTACTCCTTGTTCAGGTTTTAAATAACCAGCTACGCGTGTCGGCAAACCAATACCCAAATTTACAAAAGAGCCAGTTGGAATGTCTTGTGCAACTTTGGCCACAATCTGTTCACGTGTACGTTTTTGAATATTCATTATTTAATATCTCCAACTTTGACCACATGCTGTACAAAAATCCCTGGCGTTACAATGATCTCTGGATCAAGCTCCCCCAGTTCCACAACTTGATGGACTTGTGCAATGGTGGTTTTTGCTGCTTTGGCCATGATTGGACCAAAATTCCGTGCTGCCTTACGGTAGGTTAAGTTGCCCCAACGGTCTGCCTGATTGGCATACACCAAGGCATAATCTGCATGAATCGGATATTCCAGCACATAATCTTTTCCATTGATATTACGGGTTTCTTTACCCTCAGCTATTTTGGTACCAAAACCGGTTGGAGTAAAAACAGCCCCTAAGCCAGCACCGGCTGCCTGAATACGACAGGCCAGATTACCCTGTGGCACCAGTTCCAGCTCAACTTTTCCGGCTTTATACAGGTCTTCAAATACGGTTGAGTTATTGGCCCGTGGAAATGAACAGATCATTTTTTTAACCAGTCCAGACAACAGCAGATTGGTTAGACCACGATCTCCAGAAGCTGCATTGTTGTTAATAATGGTTAAGTCTCTAGGACCAAAGTCAATTAATGCTTCGATTAATTCTACCGGCTGACCTGCCAGGCCAAAACCACTGGTCATAATGTGTGCACCATCAGGAATTTGCTTAAGTACCGTCTCGATATCCTGCGTGATTTTATTCATCATATTGCTTCCTAGCATGTTCTATCTATATTACGAGTGCAGATTAATCTGCCTTTTGTGGATCAAATAAGCGGTCTTTAATAAAGAAAGCGGGTATCAGGCCGCAAAGAAAATAGGCAATGCCCATAATCAGTAAGCCGGTACCAATTGAGCCTCCTTGAGCAAAATAGCCAATGGTAAGAGGTGCAAACACCGCACCCAGTCGGCCTACGTTATATGCCCCACCCACTGCTGTTCCACGCACTTTGGTGGAGAAGCTTTCTGTCATGTAAGTCGCATTAATACCGTATGGAATACCATAGAGAAAACCGAAAAATAACATCAGCCAGAGGATATTATCCGGCGTATTACCAAAGACAATCACAGGGATAAAAATTGCAGTACCCATAGTGCCGAAAGCAAATACCGCACGACGGCCAATCCGGTCAGCGATAAAACCAGCAATAACTTTGGTACACATCATGATCAGGAAAGTCCCGATCATATATATGGTCATTTCTTTAAACTTGATTCCCAGATCAGTCTCTAAATACGCCGGTAGCCAGTTGCTGACTCCATAATAGCCAAACTGTAAAAATGCGGTACTGAAGGACCAGAGGATAAACATGCGACGGCTAAGTGCATCTTCAAAAATCATTTTAAAAGTATTTTTTGGTTTTTCCTGCAGAATACCACTGGCTTTTGCATCCATGCGTGCTTTACGCGCATCTAACCAGGCTTTCGGCTCAGGCACCAAGAAGTACATCGCGAAGGCCAGTACAATTGGAATAATGGCAATATAATAGAGGTATCGCCAGCCAAATTCAGGCAATAGCCATCCAGCCAGAACAGTTGCGACCACCGAGCCTAAAGTCCAGCCAGTCATAAGCGTTGCCAATACTGTAGAGCGATATTTGGTGGGTACATACTCTGCCATGAGTGTGTTACAGGCAATATATAGAGCACCTAGTCCAATCGCAGACGTAAAGCGCAGCCATTTGAACTGATCATAACTTTCTACGAATCCTAACCAGAAGGTTAATGAAGAAAATAATGCAATGGCAATGACGATCACACGAACCCGGCCAAAACGGTCACAAGCCCAGCCACCAAAAAAACCGCCGATAGCCATGCCTGCAAGCGTCCAGCTCCCTAAGGCACCGGCCTGCATATTACTTAATGAAAACTCTTGTTTCAGACTGGTCAGACTGTAGGCTAATAACGCAATATCAGCACCATCAACCAATAATGCTAAAAATGAGAAAATAAAGGCCAGAATCCAGACTCTTTGCTTGGGTTCGTTTCCACCTTCCACTGGGTGTTGTTGTGAACTGATCGTATCCATAATGCTCTTTCTACTTTTCGGCACTCCTGTGCCTTTTTAAAACGCATATTTCACTTAATTATTTAGGTGAAATATAGAATATTCGCTGATCATTACCACGCTTTAGCAAGGTGGTATAAAATGATTTTCAAAGTTCTTGATAAATTTTCTCTGCAGAAATCACGTAGCAATACATTGAATGATGTGATTAAGCACAATTCTTAAACCCGTAAAACAATCTAGCCAGCAATGCTGGCTAGAAGTTGATGTCAGGTTTAGTTGCAAAAGGCTGCAATTCCGGTTTGTGCACGACCTAAAATCAGGGCATGTACATCATGGGTACCTTCATAGGTATTTACCACTTCCAGATTAACCAGATGACGGGCTACACCGAATTCATCGCTAATGCCATTTCCACCCATCATGTCACGGGCCAAACGGGCAATATCCAGCGCCTTGCCGCAGTTATTACGCTTAATTAAAGACGTACCTTCAACTGACGCAATGCCCTCATCTTTCATGCGGCCAAAACGTAAAGCCACCTGCAAACCGAGTGCAATTTCAGTTTGCATATCTGCCAGTTTCTTCTGGATCAGCTGATTCGCAGCGAGTGGTCGACCAAACTGTTTACGGTCCATGGTGTATTGATGTGCGGTATGCCAGCAGAACTCTGCAGCTCCCATGGCACCCCAGGCAATCCCGTAACGTGCACTATTCAAGCAGGTAAAAGGCCCTTTTAAACCGCGAACTTCCGGAAATGCATTTTCTTCTGGAACAAAGACGTTATCCATTACAATTTCACCGGTGATTGAGGCACGTAGACCCACCTTGCCGTGAATCGTTGGAGCAGAAAGCCCTTCCCAGCCTTTTTCTAAAATAAAGCCACGAATGTCACCGACATTGCCTTCAGCAGATACCTCTTTGGCCCAAACTACAAATACATCGGCAATCGGGCTGTTGGTAATCCACATTTTTGCGCCTGTTAAACGGTAACCACCCTCGACTTTTTTGGCACGGCTAATCATGCTGCCAGGATCTGATCCATGATCTGGCTCGGTCAAGCCAAAGCAACCAATATATTCACCGGTTGCTAATTTTGGTAAATACTTCTGCTTTTGCTCTTCAGAACCAAATTCATTAATGGGCACCATCACCAGAGAGCTTTGTACGCTGGCCATTGAGCGATAACCTGAATCAACACGTTCAACTTCACGGGCAATCAGACCATAACTGACATAATTTAAACCTGCACCACCGTACTGTTCCGGAATGGTTGGGCCAAGCAAGCCGAGTTCACCCATTTCACGGAAAATAGCGGGATCGGTTTTTTCATGACGGAACTGTTCCAGTACACGCGGCATCAGTTTGTCTTGACAGTACGCTGCCGCCGCATCGCGGATCATGCGTTCTTCTGACGTCAATTGCTGTTCGATTAAAAACGGGTCTTGCCAATCAAATCTAATTTTTGTCGTCATTTTAATATTTCCTTATTTTAAAATTATGAGATTAGGCGGTTGCTTGTTTAATCATTTCACGCGCAATAATAATTTGCTGGATTTGTGTGGTTCCTTCATATAAACGGAACAGACGCACATCACGGTAGAAACGTTCAATTGAATATTCACTGATATAACCCGCTCCACCATGAATCTGCAAACAGCGATCAGCAACTCGACCACACATTTCAGTTGCAAACATTTTGGCACAAGAGGCTTCAGTCGTAACATTTTGGCCAGCATCACGTAGACGCGCAGCATCCAGCACCATACATTTGGCTGCATAAATCTCGGCTTTGGAGTCTGCCAACATACCTTGGATTAGCTGGAAATTCGCAATGGGCTGGCCAAACTGTTTGCGTTCCACTGCATAGTTAAGTGCATCTTCCAGCATACGCTCTGCCATGCCGACGCTATAACCAGCAATGTGCAGACGGCCCTTATCCAGAACGCGCATTGCTGTTTTAAAGCCGATCCCTTCTACACCGCCAATCAGCTGATCTTTATGCACTTTACAGTTATCAAAAATTACATCACAGGTATAGGAACCATGTTGGCCCATTTTCTTGTCAATTTTACCCAGGCTTAAACCAGGTGTACCTGCTTCAACTAGAAATGCTGAAATACCGCTCGCACCTTTAATCTCTTGATTGGTACGTGCCATCACGGTAAATGTCGTGGCACGTGGTGCATTGGTAATGAAGCGTTTAGTTCCGTTTAAAATATAATAATCGCCGTCTTTGACAGCGCTGGTTTTTAAAGCAGCAGCGTCTGAGCCGGAATCTGGTTCAGTCAAACAGAATGACCCGATAATTTCGCCCGTTGCATAACGCGGTAAATATTTCTGTTTTTGCTCTTCTGTACCGTCGATAATGATGCCGCTTGAGCCAATGCCGTTGTTAGTACCAATTAAAGAGCGGAATGCAGCTGATGTATGACCTAACTCCATCGCGACCAGAATTTCTTCTTCCATGGTAATGCCTAAACCACCATATTCTTCTGGAATCGTCAGGCCAAACAAGCCCAGCTCTTTCATCTGTTCCACAATATGTTCAGGAATGGCGTTGTTCTCTTCTACTTCATGCTCAAGAGGCACCAGTTCATTTTTTACAAAATCGCGAATCGTTGACAGAAGTTGGTCTAGCATTTCCGGATCACGAATCATATGAATCTCCATGGATATAATTTAGGTAAATTCCTTTACCCTTATTTTTGTTTCGTATTACGAAATAAATAATCATATAAAATCATTTTGAGCAAGTGAAATTATTAAAAATTTTATATTTTAACTAAAAAATGAAATTTTTCTGGTATTCCAGTTGATTTGTGTTTAATATTTAATTTCACGATACGAAATATTTTGATGAGTGATTATTCTATTTATCAGTTTTTTTGAATAGATAATTAAACCTTTTTTCTTGCTGTAATATTTATCGATCACTGACTCTTTCGGAGAAATCGAAACTTTTTAAATGTATTGGCTACGTGTTAAACCTAAAAAACTAGATGATTTTATATTGTCTTCAAAGTTGGGTAACAGGATTCTTTTCGACCACAAATAATTTCGGCACTTTTTCCTATATTTTATCTTTTGTAGAAGTGTTTTATTTTGTATCGTGAAATTATGTTGCTATCATATTCATTAATTTAACTTTAATTGCCCTGACCATGACAAAAAATAAAACTGGTGAAATTCCCAACTTTGATGAAATCCGTTTAGATCCGATTTCACATATTCATAGAGAAAATAATCCTCAATTTATTGCGTCTATTGCGCGTGGATTGGAAATCTTACGTTGCTTTTCAGCGACCAATCAATTGCTTGGCAATCAGGAAATTGCACAATTAACCAACTTACCCAAGCCAACTGTGGCCCGTATTACCAGCACCCTGGTTTCTTTAGGTTATTTAAAACAACTACCGAATACCACGAAATATCTGTTGGATGTTGGCGTATTGGCTTTGGGTTATGCAGCTTTGAGTAATATTTCTGCGCGGACTCAGGCTTATCCGTTTATGGAAGAAATGTCCCGTTATTCCCAAGCCCCTGTGGCAATGGCTACCCGTGACCGTTTGAGCATGATTTATCTGGAAGTGGTACATACAGAATCGACGCTAACCATGCGCCGCCCTGTCGGTTCGACTTTACCGATTCATAGCAGTGCCATGGGACGGGCCTGTCTGGCAGCGATGGATGTGAAGGAACGCGAATATTTATTTGATGCCATCAAGAAAAGAAACGAAGATCAGTGGCCAACCATCAAGCGTAATCTGGAACGTGCAATCCGTGATTATCAGGATTATGGCTACTGTCTGTCTTTAGGTGACTGGGCTAAGGATGTGAATTCCGTGGCAGTTCCGTTGGTTCACCCCAAACATGGGATATTAACGTTTAACTGTGGTGCCCCAAGTTATCTGTTAAATCAGGAAAAACTGGAAAATGAAATTGGACCGCGTCTGATTCACATGGTGAATAATATTGCAATGAATCTCAATAACATATAAAAAATTAATTATCAGAGCGACATTAAGTCGCTCTTTTATTGAATACCCAATCTACACATCTTCTTCCTTTATCCAGAATTCTCAGCAAACCTTTTTAATGCTGCGAAATAGATAAGATTTAAAAAAGATAAATTCCTATTCCAAATAAAAAGATCAAAAATAAGCTTCATAACCGATTTAGATAATGCTATAAATATCGTATAGCGAAATTGGATTTTATATTATGGAAGATATAACAAGAGAATCGATGGAGTTTGACGTCGTCATCGTAGGCGCAGGCCCTGCGGGTCTTTCTGCTGCGATCAAAATTCGTCAACTTGCAATTGAAAACAACTTAAACGATCTGTCCGTTTGTGTCGTAGAAAAAGGCTCCGAAGTCGGT